>JBIIEY010000082.1:0-7585 GCA_044237595.1 Burkholderiaceae bacterium
ACCAAGGTCGGAGATGCTATGGCCAACGTGTCCGGCCTGGGTGGTAATCAGAAGTGGGAATTTAAAGCATTTCAGTTCAATGTGAATTTTGACAAGTGCGGTGCTCCCAAAGTCACCGGCTTCTGAAATTTGACGCAAACTAGCCCGGCAGTTTTTGCGACATCTGTTTTGCCGCGCTTGAGCGCCTCATTATCTTAAGGCGGCAAGTCAGGGCTCGCTGCAGGTTAAACTCTCTGTCAGGGCCCGAGATGTGAGTGCCTGGAAAATGTTATTTGTCTTTGATTTTCCGGGGCTACATTTTCTTATTCGGGGTGATTAGCCAGAACGTGTTTTCCATTAAATTTGGCATTGTTGCATCTCTGACCTGTCTCGCTCGACTTCGTGCTCGAAATTTTCGGCCTTTTAGAATGCGCTAAAATCTCACGCTTTCAATCGTCGGTAGCATCATGAAACACAAATTAATTTCTCTCATCCTTGCTTCTATCTCACTGGCCGCAGTTGCTGGCCTTCCTGTGCCCGGTGCATTACCTAAAAGTGGCAATTGCCCATCGAGTTATGTTGCAAAGGGCAATGAGTGCGAGCCTGCAAAAGATGCGAAATTTGCTGTTATGAAAAGCGGTGACTGCCCCACTGATTATGAGGCAGATGGTAGCTATTGCCTTGCCGGCCCTGGCGCCAAGTTAGCGATTCGGCGCGCAGCCATGACCTGTCCCAAAACTTTTACACCGGTTGGCGACTACTGCGTTTCGGAAAATTAGTAGGGCGCTGACAACATCGCGATGACGTGGGTGTGGCTGCGGTAATGCGATGCTTGTCCTGCGACAGTGCAGCGTTGCGGTTCATCCATCATTTGATCATCAGCGTCTTCTAATCCACGGTATATTCGTCTCCTTTTTCTAGCCTTTGCCTCACCGCGTCCCGATATATTTTCAGGTTTGCTTCAGTCGTATTTTTGCGTAGATGAGTCTGCCAGAACAGGGACGTTATTCGACTGATTTTTTCCCATGTTTGTTGCTCCTGTTCGGGAGTCACGTTGATATCCCGACTAAATCTGACGGGCATGCCGTGCAGATTTTCACCGGCAAAGCTCATGTGATCGGCATTGGCGAGAATGAGTTGCTCGCGTTTACCGGGCGGCAGGCCTTTATAGACGTACTTTCTCTTGCTGAGCTCCACACCCAGTCGCATTGAATCGACATCATTTTTGAATGTGACGTGATTGTCATGGTCGCCAGTGATGCAAAAGAACGGGATTTTGACGGTTTTCATGGAATTGGCTGCGGCGGCAGACATCGCGGTTGGGGAAAACGCAATCGCCGCCTTGATGCGCGGATCAGCCTGATTGGTGCTCTTGGACTGACCTGCGATCGATTGCACCGTCAGAGCGCCGTAAGAATGACCTGCGATTCCCACGCGCTCACTGTCAATAAACTCTTTGAGATCTGGATCAGAGAGGCAAAGATCAATCACAAATTTACAATCCGTCACTCTGAGTCCGTACTGGGGGAACGCTAGAGCATCACGTAAATTCGAGGTGAGGGACTGTCTTGATACTTCCCAAATAGCCTCATTGGTCACCGGGTGCGAAAGAGTAACGACCACAAATCCTTCATGCCACCAGGCCTCACACCAGGGCGCGCCATTGTTCAAACCACTTCCCAATCCCGGCGAGTAGATAATCAAGCCGGTTTTTTCCCTGTTGGTAGGAACCCGGATCCGTACGCCGATTTGTCGTTTTGTGGCTGGGTTGACCAAGAGATGATCGATGGGGGCGGTAAGCGGGGTGTCAGGCCTGATGAGGCGTTCAGGATTTTTGAATGCAGGCTTGTTCGTTTTGGTATTGCCGGCCTGTGTGGGGGTATTTTTTTTCTCGGAGTGAATGGCCGTGGCGACCGCTAAACCTGAGTGCGCCAACATGATTGCACTGAGCCGGGATAACTGCAGCAGTACTTCGCGTCGCCGTATACCGGAATGTTTGAGTATATTCTTCATGATCAGACCGATGACGTTGAAAAAAGCGTAGCGGGTATTCAAGCCAGCAGGGGGCCGGTGCGGGCTGATTTATGGATGTAATAAAATGGCAACTAATATTTATATGAAGCGGGGCTATGGCATGGCGGGACAGCATAACGATCCAGAGGGTACACCGATTCTCTGAGCGCTTGTGCGCGGGCCTCTTCAGCTGAATCAACGAGGTGTTTTGTAATGTAACTGTCAAGTAGCGCTTGAATATCACCTGCGATTGTAGGGTCGAGTACAATTATTTTGCGCTTTTGAATTTCGGTTTTGTGGATTTATTCGAATGAGCCTCGCTGCGATTCAATAATCCGTTCCTCATTTTTGACGAAGTGTCCCCCCATTGAAACTGACACAGCTGTTGCAATCAGATCCAGAGAAGCTTTACCAGCAAGCGCTTGATCTCCGGCAGGAGAAAGCGGGTGAAATGGCGCTTCAGACTGCACACCGTATGTTCATCATGGCTTCTCTCATGGGCATGTATGCGGCACGCTATCACCTCGGTTTGATGAATTTGCGCGGTGAGGGTCGTGAGCGCAGTCGTATCCGCGCACTAATGTGGTTTAGGTTGGCGGGTTCTCGAGCCGAGCCGCGCGCAGCGCGCCAAGCGACCGAGTTGGCCGCTGAACTCAAGCCCGTGGATATTAGGCAGGCGATGTACTACGCCAACCGGTTTGATGAAGCGCAAGCGCTGTTTCGAGTGGCAAAGAACGGCGAAGACGCTGGGGCGATGGCTTCATTAGGCGCGATGCTCATGCAGGGCGATGGCGTGGATCAGGATGCCACGCTGGCGGTTGAATGGTTGATGCGCGCTGCGGAAAAAAACAATGCAGAAGCCCAATGGCGCTTGGGTCTAGCTTTCGCTCAGGGTAACGGAGTCGTAAAAAACAATGCGGAGGCCTCGCGCTTGCTGCAGTTGTCGGTGTCGCAGGCGAACTGCGATGCCCAATACCATTGGGCGCAATTCCTTGAGCACCAATCCAATAAAGCCGAGGTGCGCACAAAGGCCATGAGTCTGTACGAGGCCGCTGCGCAGCAGGGACATATGCCGGCACAACTTCATTTAGCGTATGCACTTCGAGCCGATGAGGCGATGCATGCTCTTGGTCATGATCCCAGCGCGGTGCCGATACCGCGCAAAACGGTGCGGCGCAGTACGGCTCCCCATCTGGTGCGCTCGGTGAATTTTTTTCGGATGGCGGCAGACGAGGGACACGCAGCAGCCCAATTTGAATTGGGTCAAATGCATGCCCAGGGTCTGGGTGTGACTCAGCAATTTGACGAGGCCGCGCACTGGTACCTGCTGGCCGCAAAACAGGGCCATGCGCAAGCACAGTTTCATTTGGGATTTCTGCATTCCCACGGTCAGGGCGTGGAACAGGATTATGCGAAAGCTTACCAGTGGTACTGCATCAGTGAGCGCTGTGGTTATGCATTGGCCAAGAAGAATGTTGCTTTCATTGGCAAAAAACTCTCACCCGGGGAGCGCGAAATGGCGCAATGGCGAGCAGAAAGCTTTGTTTTTAACGTTCAAGAAAATCATCAAGGACCGCATCGCTAACTTCGAGCAGCGAGCACCCTAAAAAATTACCATCCCACACTAGTCTTGTCTTGCATCAGGCATCGCTTGTTCTTGAGGAATCGCACTGAGCTAGATCAAAGTCTGCTGATTGTTTGCTCTTTGTTCGGTCATACAGTCATGATGCGATTACTTTTCTGATCCGTTAGTGATTCGTCACATTTTTGATTTTCGCCCAATAGTTCGATTTACAGTGTTATGGTTACTCAGAGGCATGTGTTTGAACTAATTTGATTCATCTTGTTCTGAACGCAGTCTCGCAATTTGCGGATGTTGATCCATCGGCAAACATGCGAAAGATCCACTCACTACTGACAAGAGGCAATTCATGAGAAAAATTCTGACCGTTCTGGCGCTGATCTCAATGGCGGCCTGCAGCAATTTACCGGTTGACCGCACGCAGGCCGGCGCAGTTAGCCATCCGGACGCTTTTCATTCGTATATCGATTAAGCAATTACCTTGGCGCGGGGTAAGTTGGCTTGCCTCGCGCCATTGATCGAACATCGTTTCGTTTAGTTTCCGAGGGGTAATCAAGTCTTCATGTAAAATCCGAACGGTCGTGCTAAACCGGACGGAGGCTGCATGAATTTGAACTACACGCCAGAGGAACTGGCGTTTCGAGAGGAAGTTCGCACTTGGCTGGAGGTCAGCCTCCCGGCTGATCTTCAGCACAAAATTCTCAATCACAAGCGCTTGAAGCGCGAAGACTTTGTTCGCTGGCACAAGATCGTGGACGCCAAAGGCTGGGTTGCGCCGAATTGGCCCGTCGAGTACGGCGGCACAGGCTGGAGCAAGGTGCAGCAGCATATCTGGGAAGAAGAGTGTGCTCGCGCCGGCACGCCTGCGATCATGCCCTTTGGCGTGAATATGGTCGCCCCGGTCATTATTGCCTTTGGCAGTGAAGCACAAAAACGTCATTACCTGCCGCGTATCTTGTCTTGCGAAGACTGGTGGTGCCAGGGCTATTCCGAACCTGGCTCCGGCTCTGACCTCGCGTCACTGAAAACCCGCGCCGAGCGCGATGGCGATCACTACATCGTCAATGGTCAAAAAACCTGGACTACGCTGGCGCAGCATGCCGACATGATGTTCTGCCTCGTGCGGACTGATCCGGCTGCACGCAAGCAGGAGGGGATCTCTTTTCTGCTGATTGACATGAAAACGCCTGGTATTACGGTGCGCCCGATCATCACGCTCGATGAAGACCACGAAGTCAATGAAGTTTTCCTGGACCAGGTGCGAGTGCCCGTTGCCAACCTGATCGGTGAAGAAAACCGTGGATGGACTTATGCAAAATATCTGCTCGGTCACGAGCGGACAGGGATTGCGGCAGTCGGTCGATCCAAGCGGGAGCTGCAGTTTCTGAAGCGGCTTGCGCTGCGCATGCAAAAGGGCGGACGTCCGCTGTTGGACGACGTGATGTTTGCCTCCAAGGTCGCTGCACTTGAGATTGATCTGATGGCACTGGAAGTGACTGTTTTGCGGGTGATATCGCAAGAAGCTAAACGCCGCGCGCCAGGACCGGAAGCCTCAATGCTCAAAGTCAAAGGCACTGAAATCCAGCAGCGCCTGACTGAGTTGATGGTCGAAGCGGCGGGGCCGCTCGGATTGCCTTTCGAGTTGTCTTATCTGGAGGGTGACGAGGCATCGACATCGGTTGGGGATGACGACACGGCGCCGCTGATGCCGTACTACTTCAACTACCGCAAGACCACGATTTATGGCGGGTCGAACGAGATCCAGAAAAACATCATTACCCAGATGATTCTGGGTCTGTGAGAGGGACGAAAAACTATGGATTTTGACCTGAACTCCGAGCAGCAGCAACTCGCCGATGCGATCGCGCGCTGGGCAGAAAAAGACTACAGCTTTGAGAAGCGCAAGCAAATCATCAGCTCCGATGCAGGCATATCCACTGCTGCCTGGCAGGCCTTGGCAGAGCTGGGGGTATTGGCCTTGCCTGTGCCTTCAGAGCATGATGGATTCGATGGCACTGCTATTGATCAGATGGTGGTGATGCAGGCATTGGGACATGCGCTGGTAGTCGAGCCGGTATTTGCTACCGCACTGGGTGTGCAGTTTCTGAAGCTGGCAGGTGGTCATGGCGATGTACTGGCCCAGGTCGCTGGTGGTGACATGGTTCTCTCGTGTGCACTCGGCGAGCGACAGTCGCGTCATGAGCTCATGCATATCGAGACCACGGCGCGTAAAGTGGATGATCACTATGTGATCGATGGCAGCAAATCCGCTGTGCTGCATGGTGCCCAAGCAGGGTATCTGATTGTGTCTGCTCGCAGCGCGGGCGCGCACAATGAAGCAAAGGGGATCTCTGTTTTCATGATCCCCGCAAACAGTGCAGGCATCAGCATTCGCGATGCGCGTAGTAATGACGGTATGCGCATGGCCGCTATCGATTTTAAACAAGTGAAGGTGCCTGTCTCATCGCTGCTGGGTGTTGAGGGTGAGGGCTGGGCGCTACTGGAGGCTGCTACTGATCATGGCGTTGCGCTTTTATGTGCAGAAGCGCTGGGCGTCATGGAAGCACTGACGAATGCCACGCTGGAGTATCTGAAGACGCGTCAGCAATTCGGTGTCCCGATTGGCAAGTTTCAAGTGCTGCAGCATCGCATGGCTGAGATGTTCATGCAGCTGGAGCAGGCGCGCTCTATGGCGATGCTGGCTGCGGTAAGCATGGCCGCCGATGATGCTAGCGAGCGTCGACGCGTGATTTCAGCCGCCAAGGTGCGCGTAGGTGAGGCGATGAAATATGTCGGACAGCAAGCGGTTCAGCTGCACGGCGGCATGGGTGTCACCAATGAACTTCCAGCGGCGCATTACTTCAAACGGTTAAGCACAATTGAATTGACGCTGGGTGATACCGATCATCACCTCGCGCGTTTCATTGCCCAGCCAGCCTTCGCTGCAGTAGCTTGATAGCCTGACCTCCAAAGGAAAATTCATGCGAACGTTTGATACGCCCGAAGCGCTGGAAGCTGAAGTCGGCAATGAAGTCTGTGTCAGTGATTGGCTGACCATCAGTCAGGAGCGCGTGAATCGCTTCGCTGAGGCCACCGATGATCCTCAGTGGATTCATGTCGATATCGAACGTGCCAAGCGCGAATCGCCGTTTGGCGGCACGATTGCGCATGGTTTTCTGACGCTGTCCTTGTTGCCGAAGTTTTTCGAGTCACAGGTCGAACTCCCGTTCGGCAAGATGAGTATCAATTACGGTACCAACAAAGTACGGTTTCCATCACCCATGCTGGTCGGTGGTCGAGTGCGTGGACGGTTTTCCCTACTGTCGGTTGAGCGTTTGTCAGATTGCGTGCAGAGTATCTGGAAGATGACCGTGGAGCAGGAGGGTAGTGACAAGCCGGTTTGTGTGGCTGAGTCGGTGTTGCGCAGGTATTTTTAGTCGGGTGTGTTTGTCCGCAAAACCGTAATCTATCTCACGGTATTTGAGTAAAGCCACTGGATCCCGGCCTTCACCGGGAGCGAGTGGGGAATTGGGGTCGCATGCGACTCGCCCACGCGGCAGTCATCACGTGTAGGTGATGACGAGTTTGAGACCGACTGCTCCTGACACGTCATCCCGGCGCAGGCCGGGATCCAGCGTCTTTCGTTGTGGACCAGCTGACCTAAAAAAACAGAAATCCTAACGCTAGCTAGCGCTATGTCGTACGCAACAGCTGATCGGCAAGATCATAAAAATCCTGCGCCTGTACATCAAAAACACTCAGATCACCCACGGCTTTATCCACAGCGATACCGTACTCGTACGGCCTATGAACATAAGCAGTCTGCAGACCACAGTCTTGGGCGGCCTGCAGATCATCTTCATGGGTGGCGACCATCATTACGTCCTGTGCTGTTAGGTCAAATAGTTCGGCGACGCCCAGATAGGTTTCGGGATCAGGTTTGTAGTGCCGAAAAACCTCAGCCGAGAGAATCAGATCCCAAGGTAGCTGCGCGTACTTGGCCATGTTGGA
>JBIIEY010000083.1:0-7563 GCA_044237595.1 Burkholderiaceae bacterium
ACTTTCCTGCAATTGCATCACGCGGGCGCGACGCTCCTCACGCACTTCATCGGGCACCGGTGAGGCGAGCGCATTGGCGGTAGCACCTTCTACAGGCGAATAAGCAAAACACCCCAGCCTATCGATTTGTGCTTCTCTCAAAAAGTCGAGTAGATGCGAAAACTCTTCTTCGGTCTCGCCGGGGAAACCCGCAATAAACGTGGAACGTATCGTGATATCGGGACAGGCGGCACGCCAGGCGCGGATGCGTTCTATATTTTTTTCACCATTCGCAGGTCGCTTCATGCGCTTGAGTACGTCCGGATGCGAGTGCTGCAATGGCACATCCAGATACGGCAACACATGTCCGTCATTCATCAGCGGGATGACTTCATCCACATGCGGATAGGGATACACATAATGCAGTCTGACCCACGCACCGTATTCCTTGGCCAGTGCACCGAGCGAGGTAACCAGGTCCGTCATGTGCGTGCGTACCGGTCGACCCTCCCAGAAGCCGGTACGGAATTTCACATCCACACCATAGGCGCTGGTGTCCTGCGAAATAACGAGTAATTCTTTGACACCGGCTTTGAACAGATTCTCGGCCTCGAGCATCACCTCGGCGATAGGTCGCGAAACAAGATCGCCACGCATGGAAGGAATGATGCAAAAGCTGCAGCGGTGATTGCAGCCTTCGGAAATTTTCAAGTAGGCGTAGTGACGTGGCGTCAGGCGTATGCCCTGCGGCGGTACGAGATCAATGAAGGGCTCGTGTGGCTTGGGCAGATGCTGATGTACCGCGTCCATAACCTCGGCCAGCGCATGCGGGCCGGTGACAGCGAGAACTTTGGGATGTACCGTACGAATGACATCCTGACCGGATGCGTCTTTTTTACCGCCGAGGCAGCCGGTGACGATGACCTTGCCGTTTTCACTCAGTGCCTCGCCGATGGCATCCAGCGATTCGGTGACGGCAGCATCAATAAAGCCGCAGGTATTGACGATGACGAGATCGGCACCATCGTAGGACTTGGCGGTATCGTAACCTTCAGCGCGCAGCTGCGTAAGGATTTGCTCGGAATCGACCAGGGCCTTGGGACAGCCGAGTGAAATGAAACCTACTTTGGGTGTTGCCGGGGAATCTGACATGAGGGATGGGGCGAAGGTGGCAAAGGAAGATGAGACGAAGCTCCGATTTTACCCTTTGCCACCTCAAAACGATCAGAGCTTGCTGGCCTCAGCGACCTTCACGCCTGGCATTCCCGGGAAAGGGAAAGTGCCGAACATGTTCTTGGACTGACTCTGCATTTGCTCCTGCATCTGAATAAACAGGCTCTTGCTTTGCTCGATGTAGTTGCTCATCATCCCCTGCATCATTGGGCCTTGCACGCTCATGAACTGGGTCCACATCTCGGGGCTGAAGGACTTCTCTTCCATCAGACCTTTCGAATTTTCCGCGAGCTTGTTCTGGATATCGATGAAGACCTGGATATTTTTCTCCAAATAAGAGCCCATCATGCCCTGCATGGTGTGGCCGTAGTAGCGAATGATCTGTGAGAGCGCAGAGCTAGAGAACATGGGCTGACCATTAGACTCTTCTTCCAGAATGATTTGCAGCAGAATGCTGCGCGTCAGGTCGTCTTCTGTTTTCGCATCGATAACAATGAAATCCTCGTTGCCGAGCACGAGCTGCTTCACATCCGCGAGCGTAATGTAGGAACTGGTCTGGGTATCGTACAAGCGACGATTGGGATACTTCTTGATCAGGCGCTCGCTCGCCTTCTTGGTGGTGGTCATGACGGGGGTCCCGGTTATTTTGCATTGCAATGCGCATGCAAGATTATATGAACAATGGAAGAGGTCGAACGCCCCCTTTGCGCGCATTATAGTGCCTAAAAACATAAACTTGGCTAGCCTGGCACTGTGACCCCGTCGAGATATTGCGGCGCAAACGACCGAAAACAAAACCGCTGTTTTCAATTTGAAACTATCGGAGAGCAGGCACTCCCCGCGAGAGACGGACTCTGCCCCGATTAGCCTGCCTTCGCTTTCACGTAGCGCCCGGGCGCCGGCTCGATCGGCTTGTATCGCGTATTTCCGTACTTTTTGGGGGCCGCGACCTGTTCACCCGCATGACTGGCCAGAAAATCCGCCCACTCGGTCCACCAGCTGCCCGGTTGCTCGGTCGCCTCGGCCAGCCACTGATCAGCCGCTACCGGAAGATCATCGTTCGTCCAGTAACTACGCTTTTTCTTGGCAGGCGGATTGATCACGCCCGCAATGTGGCCCGAGGCTCCCAGAACAAAACGGTTATTGCCGCGCTTGCCGGTGTTGATCAGGCCAGTTGTTACATAGGCACTGCCCCATGGCACGATGTGATCCTCGCGAGACGCATAAATGAAAGTCGGCGTTTGCACCCGACCCAGATCGACGGGGTCTCCGTTGACCGAGAGCCGCCCTGGTATCAGCAGCTTGTTCTCGAGATACATATTCCGCAGGTAGTAGCAGAACATCGGGCCGGGCAAATTGGTACTGTCCGAATTCCAGTACAGGAGATCGAACGGCGGTGGCTCCTCGCCCTTCAGATAGTTGGACTCGACATAATTCCACACCAAATCATTGGGCCTCAGACTGGAAAACGCGGCCGCAAAATCACGACCCGGCATCAGCCCGCCTTTGCCAATAGCCTGCTCGCGCTGCATCACCTGCGCCTCGTCGACATAAATATCGATGCCGCCGACATCGGAGAAATCCAGCATCGTGGTCAGCAGCGTCAGACTGGACGCTGGTTTTTTACCGCGTGCTGCCATCACCGCAAGTGCGGTCGACAAAATGGTACCGCCCACGCAGAAGCCCAGCATATTGATTTGCTTCTCGCCGCTGATGGCCTGCGCGGTTTCAATCGCCGTGATCGCCCCGCTCTCGATATAGTCATCCCAAGTGACGTTGCCGTGCGATTCATCGGGATTGACCCATGACACCACGAACACGGTATGCCCCTGTGACACTGCATACCGAATGAGTGAGTTATCTGGCTGAAGATCCAGAATGTAAAATTTGTTGATGCAAGGCGGCACCATCAATAACGGACGCTTGTGGACCTTGGGTGTCAGCGGACGATACTGCAGCAATTGCATGACGTCGTTTTCAAAGACCACGGCACCTTCAGTCGTAGCGACATTGCGGCCAACTTCGAAAGCGGTTTCGTCGGTTTGCGAAATATGCCCGCGACGCATGTCTGCGACCATATGCATGATGCCGCGCGTCAGACTTTCGCCTTTGGTATCGATCATTTTCTGCTGCGCTTCCGGATTCGTCGCCAGAAAATTCGAAGGGGACATTGCGTCTATGCCCTGCTGCACAGCGAAACGGATTTTTTTTCTGATCTTCTCATCCACCTCAACAGCATCCGCGAGGGCATTCATGAACTTTGCGTTCAGTAAATAGGTCGCTGCATTGAACGCATGGTAAGGGCTGGATTTCCATGCCGGTGATGAGAAACGCCTATCTTTGATTTCCGGAATGTGCTGCGTCATTAGCCCAGTCCACAAACGCGACATCTCGTCCATGTAAGTCGATTGCAGCTGCGTGAGTTTTTCAGGCGGCACCATCGCATTCACCGCATGATTGGCTGGCAGGCCCTGCATGCCGGGCTGCATGACGTTCATCATCGATTGCCAGGCTTTGGGGTCGGAGAGCTGCGAGAGCCAAGCCTCGGCCGCACTTGCCTGCGATGCGTGGGGGTCATTATCAGATTTGCTCATGGGTCTTCCGCGTGCTGGTTGACTGTATATACCGGGCTTGCGCTGCCTGGCTGGGACGGTGTTAGGATCAGATTACTATCGAGCTACGATGGGGCTGCAATCGCGTACCGATTGCGAACATCAGGAAATTGATCATGCATATTGCAGCAGTGGGCTGGATCTACGTCGTGCTGATGATGTCGATCGTCGAAGAATCATTCGTCGCCGGCATTATGACGTTTTTCCTCTATGGCGTGTTACCAGTGACGATCATTATCTATATCGGCGGCACCGGAAAACGTCGCCGCCGCCGGGAGCAGGAACGCCAACGCGAAATGCAAGAGCAGCAACAAATGGTGCAAGAAGATAAACGCGAAGGCGCCTAAGCTACCTGATCCAGATCAACGAAGCCATGCGGCCGGTGACCTGATCCCGCCGAAATGAATAAAACTTTGCTGGATCGTTAACGGTGCAATCCTGACCGCCCGATACCTGCGTCACACCGGATCGCAGCAACACGATGCTCGCCAGCCCAGCCAGATCTGCCAGAAATTTGTCTGCCTTGCCTGGCACCGGCGTGAATGCAGTCTCTGCCTGCGGACCCAGATGCGCGAAAGCGCGACGCACCTCAATGCCCACCTCAAATGCCCCCGGGCCGATCGCCGGCCCCAGCCAGGCCGTGAGCTGATCGGCACCCGATGCCCGCATGGCGGCCACCGTTTGCTCAATCACCCCCTGCGCCAAGCCGCGCCAGCCCGCATGGGCGGCGCCGACCTGCGTACCACGGCAATCCGCCAGCAGCACCGGCAGACAATCAGCACTCATGATGGTGCACACGCGATCGGGTTGGCAGGCAATGCTGGCATCTGCCTCCAATAAGCTCAGCCGATCGTATTGCGACGACAAATCCAATACCCGCGTGCCATGGACTTGGGTCAGCCAAGCCGGCTCGGCGGGCAGGTTGGCACGCAACAAGCGACGATTTTGCTCGACCGCCGCCGGATCATCACCCACATGCAGACCCAGATTGAGCCCTCCGCCACGATCGCCGGTGACGCCTAGGGCAGAACCAAGAGCGCCAGAACCGCCGGGCATACTACCCGCACCATAGCGGCCAACGCTGACCCCACCGCTGCGCAGGGTGGAGAGCACACCCACGCCGGCGGGCAAGTCAGGCCAGTCTATCGCCAGGGTCTGCATTCAGTGAACAATGCTCGAGCGTTCCAGAAGCGCCGCCATATCCGTGGGCAGTGGCGCATGCCATTCGCAAAGTTCACCGGTGGATGGATGCACCAAACCCAGATGCTCGGCATGCAAAGCCTGGCGGGGGAACAAGGCAGTCAGGTGAGATTTGCCGTACACCGCATCACCCACCAGCGCAAAACCGATGGATTGCAGATGCACGCGGATCTGGTGCGTGCGCCCCGTTTCAAGCTGACATTGCAAGAGCGATACCGGCTTGCCATCGAGCATACCCGTCGCCAGCCGCGCGTAATGGGTAACTGCCGGCTTGGCCAGCATGGACTGACTCACGGCCATGCGTGTGCGCTCACGCGGATGGCGGGCAATCGCGGCTTCAATCCGTCCACTGGACACGGGCTGCCCCCAGACCAGCGCGAGATACTGACGGCTCATGCTGCGGTCTTGCAGCTGCCGCACCAGACTGGTTTGCGCGCTCAGCGTCTTGGCAACCACGAGTAGACCGCTGGTGTCCTTGTCGAGCCGGTGAACGATGCCAGCCCGTGGCACGCCCTGCAGCGCCGGCCAACGATGCAGTAATCCGTTGAGCAAAGTACCGGTCCAGTTACCCGCGGCCGGGTGTACCACCATGCCAACGGGTTTGTCGATAACGATCAGTGCATCATCCTCGTGCACGATAGCCATCGGTATTGGTTCTGCCACAAATGAGATCGACGAAGGATCGGGCTGAGGCGACACGACAATGCGCTCGTCTCCCAGCATAATCTCGCGCACGCCGCACGGCTTGCCATCGACACTGACCAGCCCCGCTTCTATCCATTGCTGCAAACGCGAACGGGAAAACTGCGGCAGGCACTGAGACAACACTTTGTCGAGGCGAGTGCCCCGATGTTCAAGCCCCACGGTCAGACTCAGGGGCACAAGGTCGGAGGTAATGTCGGAAACTAAATTTGGGGCGAGTGCTGCTATGTCGAAGTCTTCGGCATCCTCAATGACATCATCGTCGTCCTGCGCTGCCGGGTCATTCATGTTTTGTCGTTTCAATGTCGTGTCCATCGGCTATAATCGGCGTCGTTTCCGACCTGCTCACGTGCTGCCCCATGCTCAAGACTTTAATGCAATATGCTGTGTTCACGCTGGCGCTGCTGCTGTCGGCTTGCGGCTCAATCGGTGAGAAATCCGATGAAACCAAAGGCTGGTCACCCGAAAAATTATACGCCGAGGCCAAAGATGAGTTGAAGGCGGGCGGCTACGAGAAGGCAATCAAGTATTACGAGAAACTCGAATCACGCTATCCGTTCGGCAAATTTGCTCAGCAAGCACAGATGGATATCGCCTACGCGTACTACCGCCAGAACGATCAGGCGCAATGTCTGGCGGCGGTGGAGCGCTTCATTCGCCTGCATCCGAATCACCCCAACGTCGATTACATGTATTACCTTCGTGGCTTGGCCAATTTCAATGACAAGAAATCCTTGTTCGATTTCATGAGTCGTCAGGATCCGACCGAGCGCGATCCCAAAGCCGCACGCGCGGCCTTCGAAGCATTCAAACAATTGATAGAGCGCTTCCCCGAAAGCCAGTACGCCGAAGATTCACGCGATCGTCTCAAATATCTGGTCGAAGCAATGGCACAGTACGAGGTCCATGTCGCTAGCTACTACCTGAAGAAAGGTGCTCACGTCGCCGCGGTCAACCGTGCCCAAGTGGTGATTCGCGACTACTCCGCATCCCCGTCCGTACGCAACGCGTTGCGCATACAGATTCAGGCTTACAACGCTATGGGACTAACTGACTTGCGCGATGATGCCGAGCGTGTATTCCAGCTCAACTATCAAGTCAGCTCTACGGTGCGGGCATCGGATCAGGAAGCCGCGACCAAATCCTGGTGGAAGTTCTGGTAGATCTCTCTCACGCGATGCGAGAGAGGCTAATCGGCAATACGACGTCTGAACAACCAATGACGGTCATCCGACCCCTTCAGATCGAACGCATACCCCTCGCTATCAAAATCCTTCAATAACTCAGGTCGAGTGATCTTCTTTTCGATCGCAAAGCGTGCCATCAGACCACGCGCACGCTTCGCATAAAAAGAAATGATCTTGTATTTGCCGCCCTTCCAATCTTCAAATACCGGTGTGATCACAGGCACCACGAGTGATGCTGGCTTCACTGACTTGAAATACTCCTCCGACGCCAGATTCACCAGCGCCTTGCTTTTCTGTGTCTGAAGTGAAGCATTCAATGAAGCTGTCACCTCATCTGCCCAGAATGCATACAAATCCTTGCCACGCGCATTGGGCAGCTTGGTCCCCATCTCGAGCCGGTAGGGCTGCATGAGGTCGAGTGGTCGCAATACGCCATACAGACCCGACAGAATACGCAAATGATCCTGCGCCCAGCCGAGCTGTTTCTCGCTCAGACTCGCAGCATCCAGCCCTTCGTAGACATCACCATTAAAGGCCAGCAGTGCTTGACGGGCATTGTCGAAATTGAATTTTTTCGACCAGCTCGCATAACGTGTCGCATTCAACTGGGCCAGCGGATCAGATATCTTCATCAGGCTGCCAATCTTTGCCGGCGACATCTCGCGCAACAGAGCAATCAGCTCAGACGAGCGCGGGATAAAATCCGGCTG
>JBIIEY010000084.1:0-7487 GCA_044237595.1 Burkholderiaceae bacterium
GAAGAAAGGTGTGCCTATCAGAAGCGCAGCCGCGATCAGGATATTTGCCGTAGGACCATCCACTTTGAGTGTCTGTGTCAGGAAGAAGAGCGCATAGAACTGACCGGTGTACCAAACCACGGCCTGACCTGCGGTAAGACCCACCAAAGCCAAAATCACCAGCTTCAGGTTTTTCCACTGACCAAATGCTTCAGAAAGGGGAGCCTTTGAGATTTTGCCTTCATCCTTCATGCGCTGAAAAGCCGGTGATTCGTTCATAGACAAACGAATCCAAACCGAGATCGCCAGCAAGAACACGGATACCAGGAAAGGAATACGCCAGCCCCACTCGGCGAACGCCTCCTCACCGATTGCCGTACGCGTCGCCAGAATCACCATCAGTGACAGGAACAGGCCCAGCGTTGCCGTCGTCTGAATCCATGCAGTGAATGCCCCACGCTTGCCGTCTGGCGCATGCTCGGCCACATAGGTCGCTGCACCACCGTACTCGCCGCCGAGCGCAAGACCCTGCAAAATCCGCAGGGAGATCAGGATGATAGGTGCTGCAATGCCGATACTTGCGTAGTTAGGCAAGAGGCCAACCACGAAGGTCGACACACCCATCAACAAGATCGTTACCAGGAATGTGTACTTACGTCCCACCATATCACCCAGACGACCGAACACGATCGCGCCGAATGGCCGCACCAGAAAGCCTGCAGCAAACGCCAGCAGGGCGAAAATGAACGCGGTATTCGGGTCAGTACCTGCAAAAAACTGTTTCGCAATGATGGCAGCGAGTGAACCGTACAAGTAAAAGTCATACCATTCAAACACGGTGCCGAGCGAAGAGGCGAAGATAACCTTGCGTTCTTCAGCAGTGATGCTAGTGGATGGCGCCTGAGCAGTGGCCATTGATGTCTCCTTAATATTTTGATATCGCTGATGGCGCATGCAAAGCGCGTCAGGCTGCCCGAGTGTAGGCAGTCAAACTTACGGCTGCCTTGCTTTAAACTTACAAAAACTTACGCCTCAAACCTAAGAAACGAACGGTCGTGCGGAGGGTTATGCTATTCTCGTCGGCTGGTATTTAGTGCCTTAATTCATCAAAAACACCCTGGAGAATCTCATGACCGACGCCGTCATCGTATCGACTGCCCGCACACCGCTGACCAAATCATGGAAAGGTGCTTTCAACATGACGCATGGTGCCACGCTGGGTGGTGCAGCGCTTGAGGCCGCCATCGCGCGCGCTGGTATCGAAGCTGCTCAGGTTGAGGACGTAATCATTGGATGCGCGAACCCCGAGGGCGCGACCGGCTTCAATATTGCGCGCCAGATCGCATTGCGCGGCGGCTGCCCGATAACCACCTCTGGCATGACCATCAATCGCTTCTGCTCTTCTGGTCTGCAGACCATCGCCACTGCGGCGCAGCGCGTGATCGCCGGCGAAGGCGATATTTACGCCGCAGGCGGTGTGGAGTCGATCTCCTGCGTGCAAAATGAAATGAACACGCACATGGTGTCCGACAGTTGGCTTGCCGAGCACAAGCCAGAAATTTACTGGCCCATGTTGCAGACGGCAGAAACCGTTGCCAAGCGCTACAACATCAGCCGCGAGCGTCAGGATCACTATGGCGTGCAGAGTCAGCAGCGTGCCTCCGCCGCCCGTGCCGCCGGCAAATTCGATGACGAAATCATTGCGGTCAAGACTACCATGGCGGTCGCTGATAAAGAAACAGGACAAATCATCACGCGCGAAGTCACGGCAACTGCCGATGAAGGTATTCGTGCTGATACGACCTACGAAGGGGTCTCTCAAATTCGTACCGCCATTCCTGGCGGTGTTATCGCTGCCGGCAATGCAAGTCAGTTTTCCGACGGCGCATCGGTTGCCATCGTGATGAGCGACAAAGCCGCTGCTGCAGCAGGTAAAACACCGCTGGGCATTTTCCGGGGCTTTGCTGTCGCCGGATGCGAGCCGGATGAAATGGGCATTGGTCCTGTGTTCGCGATACCCAAGCTGCTGAAAAAAGCGGGTCTGAAGGTGGAAGACATCGGCCTGTGGGAGCTCAATGAAGCTTTTGCTGTGCAGGTGCTCTATTGCGCGGACACTCTGGGTATTCCTATGGATCGTCTGAATGTCAATGGTGGCGCCATTGCGGTGGGTCATCCCTATGGTGTGTCCGGTGCGCGGCTGACCGGCCATGCGCTGATCGAAGGCAAGCGTCGCGGTGCCAAATACGTCGTTGTCACCATGTGCATCGGCGGTGGTCAGGGTGCGGCCGGTTTGTTCGAGGTCGTTTGAGGTCGCCTGACCCGCTGTCTCCGCGCCAGCCATGAGCTCGCAGATTTTGTCCAGGCGCGACCTGGACTTTCTTTTGTACGAATGGCTGGATGTCACCGCGCTCACTGGGCGCGCACGATTTGCCGAGCACAATCGAGAAACCTTTGATGCGGTTCTCGATTTGTGCGAACAGATCGCGACAGAGCAATTTGCTACCCATAACAAAAAAGCCGATCAGAACGAACCCCATTTCGATGGCGATCGCGTCAATATCATTCCCGAAGTCGGCGTAGCGTTAAAAGCGTTTTGTGATGCCGGCCTGATGGCAGCCGGACAGGATGAAATCTATGGCGGTATGCAACTGCCTTGCGTGATCGAAAAAGCGGGCTTTGCCTGGTTCAAGGGTGCCAATGTCAGCACCTCGGCCTATCCCTTTCTCACGATTGGCAATGCCAACACGCTGCTCAAATGCGGCTCACCTGAACAAATAGAGCGTTTCGTCAGGCCGATGCTGGCCGGCCGTTTTTTCGGCACCATGTGTTTGTCCGAACCACAGGCAGGCTCGAGCCTGTCGGATATCGTGACGCGCGCAGAGCCTGCGTCTGATACCAGCTTTCGCCTGCACGGCAACAAGATGTGGATATCGGGTGGTGACCATGAGCTGTCCGAAAATATTATTCATCTGGTACTCGCCAAAGTTCCCGGCCCCGATGGCAAGCTGATCCCCGGTGTGAAAGGCATTTCGCTCTTTATCGTACCCAAATACTTGGTCAATGAAGACGGCAGTCTGGGTGAGCGCAATGATGTCGCTCTGGCCGGTCTGAATCACAAGATGGGTTATCGCGGCACCGCCAATTGCCTGCTCAATTTCGGCGAGGGCAAATTCCAACCGGGCGGACAAGCGGGTGCTATCGGTTATCTGGTGGGCAGTCTGCATCAGGGACTCGCTGCGATGTTCAACATGATGAACGAGGCGCGCATCGGCGTCGGTCTGGGCGCCGTGATGCTGGGCTATTCAGGCTATCTGAAATCACTTGATTACGCCCGTAACCGCCCACAGGGACGTCGATCCGCTGATAAAGATCCGTCAAGGCCACAGATACCCATCATTGCGCACACCGATGTCAAACGCATGCTGCTTGCGCAAAAGGCCTATGTCGAGGGCGGTCTTGCGCTCATTCTTTACTGCGCGCGTCTGGTCGATGAAGAAAAAACGGCTGACGATGCTGTCACACGTACGCAAGCCACTCTGCTGCTGGACATACTCACGCCTATCGCGAAATCGTGGCCGTCACAATGGTGTCTTGAAGCGAATAACCTCGCAATTCAGGTCCATGGCGGCTATGGCTACACGCGCGAATACGATGTTGAGCAACTTTATCGCGACAATCGTCTGAACCCGATTCATGAAGGCACGCACGGCATTCAGGCCTTGGACCTGTTGGGGCGCAAGGTCGTCATGCAGCAAGGTGCAGCACTCACTCTGCTCAGCACAAAAATTCGCGACACACTCGCGCGCTGTGATGATCCCGCGCTGGTGACCGCGCTCGCTTCGCGCTGGGACAGACTGGAGCAGGTAACGGCATTGCTGCATCAGGCAGGCGATCCGGATCTGACCCTTGCCAACGCAACCGTCTATCTGGAAGCTTTTGGCCATCTGGTCATGGCCTGGATATGGATGGAGCAGTTTATCGTCGCGAGCCGTGCGCTGCACCAGGAGGCTGATTTTTATAAGGGCAAGCTGCAAGCCTGCCAGTGGTTTTTCAAGTGGGAGTTGCCGCGCGTTGATGCACAGCTTGATTTGCTCGCTGCGATGGACGCCACCACATTGAGCATGCAAGACAACTGGTTCTAACAATGGAATTTGTATGATCAAACACATCGTGATGTGGCAATTGAAAGCTCATGCAGAAGGTGCTGACAAAGCCGCCAATGCCGCCAAAATGAAATCTCTGCTTGAAGCTTGTGCCAACATCGTGCCCGGCATGGGCGCATTTGAAATCGCACTGGCGCAGGAAGGCATGGAGGCGACTTATGACGTGGTGCTTTATTCTGAATTCGAATCACGTGCAGCACTGGACGCTTATCAAAACCATCCCCAGCATGTCGCGCTCAAGCCCTTTGTCGGCGCCGTGCGCGAGGCGCGGCAATGCATGGACTATGAAGTGAACTAAGGAGACATAGATGCACAGCATTCAGCAATTATTCGACTTGAAGGGCAAGACAGCGATCATCACGGGCGGCTCGCGCGGACTCGGTTTGCAAATTGCCGAAGCGCTGGGAGAGCAGGGTGCATCACTGGTCATCACGTCGCGCAAACAGGATGAGCTAGACGAAGCTGTCGCACATCTGAAAAAAATGGGGATTACCGCAACCGCGATGGCGGCTGACCTTGGCAAAGCAGAGGCCATACCGGCGTTCGTCACATCGGTGCTTGGTCATCTAGGTCATGTCGATATTCTGGTCAACAATGCCGGTGCCACCTGGGGATCACCCGCCGAGGATCATCCGCTAGAGGCCTGGGACAAGGTCATGAATCTGAACGTGCGCAGTATTTTTCTGCTGTCTCAAGCCATAGGCAAGCAGTCGATGATTCCGCGTCGCTCGGGCCGCATTATCAGCGTAGCCTCCATCGCTGGTCTGGGAGGCAATGGCGCTTCGGGTATGCAGACTATCGCTTACAACACCTCCAAGGCGGCTGTCATCAACTTCACGCGTACTTTGGCAGGTGAGTGGGGTCAGTATGGCATTACAGTCAATGCGATTGCGCCCGGTTTCTTTCCTTCAAAAATGACGCGTGGCTTGCTCGAAAAACTGGGCGCAGAAGAAATGGCAGAGCGCGCGCCCTTGCGTCGCTTGGGTGATGATGAAGATCTCAAAGGTGCTGCCTTGTTGTTTGCGTCCAATGCCGGCAAACACATCACCGGTCAAACGCTGGCGGTTGATGGCGGCGTGTCTGCGGTACTCAGCTAATGAGCAAGCAGGCTTTTCCAGTCGAGATCCCCTTTCTCACCGATCTGGGTGTGGAGTTTCTGGGCATGGCTGATGGGCGTGCCAAGATCGCGCTTGATCTGTCGGAGCGTCACATGAACAGCTGGCGCGTCACCCATGGTGGCGTGATCATGACTTTGCTGGATGTGGTGATGGCGATGGCAGGTCGTTCGCTGGATCCTGAATCGCGTGCGGGCGTGACAGTTGAAATGAAAACCAGTTTTTTGCAGCCGGCAGGTTCGCCCGGTCGCCGTCTGATCGCAAGTGGTCATGCATTTCACCGCTCGACCACGATGTGTTTTTGCGAAGCCGAACTGCATGACAATGACCAATTGGTCGCAAAGGCGATGGGGACCTTCAAATACCTCAAACGCCTCGACGCAGCCAACCGACTATGAACCGGAGAACTCCATGAATAACTTTCAACGCATCGTCCTTGCTTCACGTCCGCAGGGTGTCGTCAGTACCGATAATTTCCGTCTTGAGACCGTACCGGTGCCTGATATCAGTGATGGCCAGGTGCTGGTTCGCAATCATTATTTGTCGCTCGACCCGTATATGCGCATGCGCATGGAAGACGTGAAAAGCTATGCGGCGCCTCAGGCACTGGATGAGGTGATGATCGGTGGTACAGCGGGTGAAGTCATCGCCTCCAAGAATCCAAAATTTTCGGTCGGCGACAAGGTAGTTGGCATGCTCGGTTGGAGTGAAGTGGCGGTGTCCGATGGCAGCCTGCTGAAAACAGTCGACACCACCCATATTCCGCTGTCTGCTTATCTTGGTGCCGTTGGCATGCCGGGCATGACCGCATGGTATGGACTGACGCAAATCATGGCCCCAAAAGCGGGCGACACCGTCGCAGTGTCTGCAGCCAGTGGCGCAGTTGGCAGCGTGGTGGGGCAGTTGGCTCGCATGCGCGGCTGTCGCGTGGTCGGTATCGCGGGTGGTAAGGAAAAATGTGATTACGTGGTCAATACACTCGGCTTCGATGCTTGCATCGATTACAAGGGCGGTAATCTATTCAAAGAGGTGAAGGCGGCCGCGCCCAATGGCGTTGACTGCTTGTTCGAAAACGTTGGTGGTGTGGTGATGGATTCAGTACTGGCGCGCATGAACCCCTACGGGCGCATCGCGCTGTGCGGCCTGATCTCCGGCTACGATGGTGTGCCAATGCCAATACATAATATTCATGCGGTACTGTCCATGCGCCTGACCATGCGTGGCTTCATCGTCTCCGAGCACATGGAATTATGGCCCGAGGGTTTGGGTGAGCTTGGTCAGCTGGTCGCTACCGGAAAACTGATTTTCCGCGAGACGATTGCCGATGGATTGAGTGCAGCGCCTGAGGCTTTCCTGGGTCTGCTGCGCGGGAAAAATTTCGGCAAACAGCTAGTCAAACTGATCTGAGGTCGCGATGAAAAATTTCAGCCAGCGTGTCGCGGTGATTACGGGTGCAGCGAGTGGCTTTGGTCGCGAATTCGCGCGTGTCGGTGCTCAGCTCGGCATGCGCCTCGTGCTCGCTGATGTACAAAAAGAAGCCTTGGCAGAGACCGCCGCAGAGCTAGAGGCAGCCGGCGCAGAAGTCATCACGCAAATCTGTGATGTACGCAAAGGCGAGCAGGTTGAGGCGCTGGGCCGACTGGCGATGACCAGTTTTGGTGCTGTCCATCTGGTCTTTAATAACGCGGGTGTCGGTGCTGGTGGTCTGGTGTGGGAGAGTACGCAAGCCGATTGGGAATGGGTATTGGGTGTGAACCTGTGGGGTGTGATTCATGGTGTGCGCGTCTTTACACCGCTCATGCTCGCCAGCGCTAAAGAAGACCCATCGTATGAAGGTCATATCGTTAATACTGCGTCAATGGCAGGACTGCTGAACCCGCCAACGATGGGGGTCTACAATGTCTCCAAGCACGCGGTGGTATCGCTGACTGAAAGTCTGTATCACGATTTATCGCTGGTTGAAGCACCTATCGGTGCGTCAGTGCTATGTCCTTATTTTGTTCAGACGGGGATTAGTCAGTCGCATAAGCACCGGCCTGATGATGTACAAGCCGCTGCGGCACCTACCGTCAGCCAGCAGGTATCGCAGGCAGTGCTCGAGAAAGCAGTCGCCTCCGGCAAGGTCAGCGCGGCTGAGGTGGCTCAGCGCACGTTCGATGCGATTCGCGAGCAGCAGTTTTATATCTATTCTCATCCCGCCGCACTGGGTAATGTGCAGCGCCGAATGGAA
>JBIIEY010000085.1:0-7420 GCA_044237595.1 Burkholderiaceae bacterium
ACCAAAGTGCCCGAGGGCAGTCTTGCGCTGGCCGGCATTGGCTGTCATGTGATGGCCACGGCGATTTATCCTGAATTCAACAAGCTCACCACGCAAATGGGCGGCGAAGGTGCGCCATGGATTGGTCAGGCCGCTTTCTCGAAGGTGCCGCATGTATTTCAGAACCTCGGCGATGGCACGTATTTTCATTCGGGCTACCTGGCCATACGCGCCGCCGTGGCAGCCAAGGTGAATGTCACCTACAAAATTCTTTACAACGATGCGGTTGCGATGACTGGCGGTCAGGCAATCGACGGCACGATCTCCGTGCGACAAATTGCGCAGCAGATGGCGGCCGAAGGCATTCACCGCATCGCACTCGTGACCGAAGATCTGAGCCGCTACGATGACCCCACCGGTTTGCCATCGCACGTCACGTTGCATGACCGCGCCGACATGGACAAAGTGCAGCGCGAGCTGCGCGAAGTTCAGGGTGCCTCCGTACTGATTTACGATCAGGTGTGTGCAGCTGAGAAGCGCCGTCGTCGCAAGAAAGGCGAATTACCCAAGCTATCCAAACGACTCGTCATCAACGACGCGGTATGCGAAGGCTGCGGTGACTGCGGCATGCAATCGAACTGCACGTCGATCATGCCATTGGAGACAGAATTCGGTCGCAAGCGGACCATCGATCAATCGTCTTGCAACCAGGATTATTCTTGTGTGAAGGGCTTTTGTCCAAGCTTCGTCACCGTCACCGGTGGCACGCTGAAAAAAATGAAATCGGTGACGACTGCCAAAGATAATGCAGAAGAAAACAGCGACACACTCCCCGAACCCGTACCCGCTTCTTGCGAGGCGTCGTATAACGTTCTGATCAACGGTATCGGCGGCACAGGTGTGATTACCATCGGTGCGCTGCTTGGCATGGCAGGTCATCTCGAAGGCAAAGGCGTGTCCGTGCTCGACATGACCGGCATGTCGCAAAAAAATGGCTCAGTGACCTCGCATGTGAGAATTGCTGCCACACCCAACGCCATACGTGCGCAGCGTATCGCCACCGGCGAAGCTGACCTCGTACTCGGGTGCGACATGCTCACGGCGGGCACGCACGATGCCATAGCCAAAATGCGACCCGGCCGCACGCGTGCCGTGATTAATAGTCACCAGCAGCCCATCGGCCCTTTTGCGCGCCAGCCTGACTGGCAATTCCCGGCCGATGAAGTCAAGACATTGATCGATGAATCCGTCGCCGGCGCTGCAGACTATATCGATGCAACCCGACTGGCGACAGCACTGACGGGCGATGCAATTGCAACGAACCTATTCATGCTGGGCTATGCGTACCAGAAAGGCTTGCTGCCTTTGTCGGAATGCTCGTTGATGCGCGCCATTGAACTCAATGGTGTCGCCATAGAATTCAATCAAAAAGCCTTTCGCTGGGGTCGCCGTGCTGCAGTCGATCAGAAAGCCGTAGAAAAGATCGCGCTGCCATCGCAACCTGTGGTGCTGAAAATGCCGGAGACACTGACTGCGCTCGTCAGCCGCCGCGTTGAGTTCTTGACGGCCTATCAGAATACCCCCTATGCGCAGCAGTATCAAACACTGATCGATGAAGTTAAACAAGCCGAAGCGCAACTTGGGCAAAGTGACAAGCTGTCGCGCGCGGTGGCGAAATCGCTGTTCAAACTGATGGCTTACAAAGACGAATACGAAGTCGCCCGGCTTTATACTGATCCCGCTTTCATGAATGGTTTGAAGCAGCAATTTGATGGCAAGCTCAAGCTGTCGTTCAATCTTGCTCCACCACTGTTCGCTAAAAAAGATGCACAAGGCCAGCCGCAAAAGGCTGAATACGGCAGCTGGGTCTGGCCAGCGTTCAAGCTGCTGGCAAAACTCAAAGCACTGCGCGGTACCCGACTCGATCCGTTTGGTTGGACTGCCGAGCGCAAAATGGAGCGGCAATTGATCGTCGACTATCGTGAGCTGATCACGAACCTGCTATCGACGGTGACTGCAGAGCGCTTACCAGCCGCAATCGCTATAGCATCACTGCCTGAAAAAATCAGAGGGTTTGGTCATGTGAAGGCCGCTTCAGTCGAGCTGTATCAGGAAGAACTGAGAAAAGCCATGGAGAGCTACTCGAGCCAACGCACTGATAGTGATGCCGAATCCAACGCTGAATTCAACACCGAAATCAGCGTCACTCAGGAGCAGCGTCTTACGGCTTGACGGAATGAGCGCACTGAGTACGCTCAGTGCGCTTCAGGCACCAACCACCACATTGGCAATATAAGCGGCCTGCCTTGCAGCACCTCGGAACGCGCCGTGCCTGCGGATTGCGCCGTTGGAAACGCCGCTAGCACATCAGCGGCGGGTGCTGTCGTAACCAGCAGCACGGGAGCGTCGAGCTTGGCAGGCAGCGGAAAATGCTGATCGAAATGATGGGCCGGTCGTGCGCCGCGCTGCCAGCCCAGTGCAGAACCCGGCGGCAAAGCCAATCCCCACTGCAGTTGCGCGAGGACTGCGCGATCGTCAGAAGCAATTCTGGCGCTTGCATTGCCTGAAGGCGGATCGCGCATTACATCCCTCACCTGCGCATGAATGTTCGGCCAGCTGCGTGTGGCCCAGAAAGGATCCGTGCGTACTGTGTGCTGCAAACCAAAAGGCTCACGCACCAGTACATCGAAGTGATACAGCAGCGCTGCAAGCAGCACGTTGATAGCAAAAGACGCTACCAGCCAGCGCCGCCGCTGCAGCAGAAAGTGCACTGCAGCCAGACAACCCGCCGCCATGGCCGGTGCAGCCCAGTTCGCATGCGCACGCGAGAGCAGCGCCTGCAGCGAGATCACCGCGATAAAAGGTAATGACAGCGAGAGCAGAAACCAGCCATCTGCAGAGGCGGCGCGATTAGGCAGCCATTCGCGAGAGATCAACCACGCCAAAAAACCACCAAATATGATGGGTCCGGCGACCAGGAATTGCGACAACAGGAATTCCAGCATGGCTGCTGGATGCGCTGAATAACCGCCATGCTGAGATATCTCTGCGGTATGGGCAAAGGTCGGTGCGCCGTGGGTAAAGTTCCACCACAGATTGGGCGAGAAAACGAGTAGTGCCGTCAGTCCCGCAAGCCAGGGCCAGGTGCTGCGCCACCAATGTCGCCAATTCGGGTGCAGCATTGCCAGTGCAGCCGAGGCCGCAAAAATACCGGCAGAGTATTTCGAGAGCAGTGCCAGTCCCATAAAACAACCGGCGATCAACCAAGCAATGCGTTTGCCATCCAGCGCGATACGTAAAAACAGCATCGCAGCGATCCAGTACAGCAGCAGCAAGCCATCGGTAGTTGCTGCCACACCGTAAAAAGACGTCATCGGCAGCGTCGCGAATGCCAACGCAGCGACGCATGCCTGCCACTCAGTAAACGCCAAACGACGCGCCAGTGCAAACATCAGTAGCGTCGACAGCGGAAACGCAATCACCGGCACCAGCCGCACACAACCCGCGCTTTCACCACACAACATGCGAGCCGCACCGATAGTCCAGGCGATCATGGGCGGCTTGGTCCAGTAACCAAAATCAGGCGACTTCGACCAGGCGACGTAATAGGCTTCGTCCACGGACAAGGACACACCGGCTGCGACCATCGCCCGCCATCCCGCAATCAAGACGATCAGCGCCAGCAAGGTGAGCAGTGCGCTGCGCGAGCGGCTCTCTGCCGTCGCGTCAGTGGATATCATCGCGAGTGCTCCGCGCGGCCCGTTGTCGCATCGGGTGCGTGATGCCAGCCCTCATCGGAAGATGGTACGGATTCATCACGCAGAAAATAAGAACGCGTGCCACCGGATTCAAACAGCACACGCGCCAGCACCTCAGCCAGCACACCGGCAGTGACCATCTGCACCGCAGCGATCACCAGAAAAAACCCTGCAAACAACAAGGGCCGACCACCGATGGATTCACCAAACGCCAGCTTGAGCGCCAGCAGATACGACAGGATCACACCGCCCAACGCGCCCAGCGCAATGCCGATCCCACCAAAAAAATGACCAGGGCGACTGCGAAAGCGCATGAAAAAATAAACAAACACCAAATCAAGCAGCACACGGAAGGTGCGCGAGATACCGTACTTGGAAACACCATGTACGCGCGGATGATGTTGCACCACTTCCTGTGCAATGCGACGCGGCTGTGTGACCGTTGATAGCCACGCTGGAATGAATCGATGCATTTCGCCGTAGAGGCGTAATTTCTTAAGCACCGATGCGCGGAAAACTTTGAGACTGCAACCATAATCACGCAGATGCACACCAGTCAGTCGCGCGATAAGACGATTGGCAATGCGTGAAGGTATCTTGCGCAACCACAGTCCGTCTTTGCGGTCTTTTCTCCAGCCAGCCACCAGATCCAGATTTTCGTTCAGCAGACGGCCCACCATGCGGGGAATATCGATAGGATCGTTTTGCAGATCACCATCTAGCGTGGCAATGACATCACCGCGCGCAGCATCAATACCCGCTTGCATTGCCGCTGTCTGCTTGAAATTGCGCGCAAGCTCGATCAAACGTACATGTGCACCGCGCACGGCCGACTCGCGTCGAATCGCTTCAGCAGTGCCGTCGCTGCTGCCATCATCCACCAGCACCAGTTCCCAAGGATGCGGATAACTACCCAGTGCTTCATGAACGCGATCAAGCATGGGCACGACATTGTCGACCTCGTTATACATAGGAATAACCAGCGACAGTGTATGCGCGGGACTATCGTGGGGTTTCATATCGGCAGAGCTCATGGTTCCTGTGATGATTTGTTTGTGCGTGCATCATCCGATGCAACGCGATTTCTGAAAATTGCCGACGCCAACAGCGCAATACCGGCGGAGATTAATGCACTTGCGAGCACCAGCAAGTGCAGCGAAAACGCGGCCTTTAGGCCATCGACCCACGCGATGCCCGACAGCTTCAGCGCGGCGGCAGCGCCCGCTTCATAACTGCCTATGCCGGCCACACCTTGTACCGGCAATATCGCCGCCAGTTCACCACCCACTGCCCCCGCAGCACCCACCTGCCAATCGACAGCGAGCAGTTGCGCGAACACCTGCGACAAGACCGTCAGCTTCACAACCCAATTCGCGATTGTCCACAACCAACCAATACGCGCATGATGTGCCGAGTCCGCCAGTGCGGCGCAGATAGTACCCAGCTTGCCGGTGCTGAATTGTGACAGCAGACGCTGCGCGACATGGGGCAGCAAAATGCCACCGATAATCAGCAAGAACACACCCGCTATCCGCGTCGCTGGATCAAGACCCGGCCAGACCACAATCGAAAGCGCCGCCAGTATGATCGCATCCTGCGCCCGCAGCCACAGCAGCGATCCGCCTGAGCGCATCATCGGCACCCCGAATTCACGTTTGAGCAGCACCGGAAACGACAACTCGCCCGCGCGCATGGGCAATACGTTCACCAGTGCGTTATGCGTCAACACCAGCTGCAGACAGGCAGCAAAACGACCACGCGTGGCATCTGCGAATTCGTAGTACACCCGGAGCGCACGCAAAAGATAGGTGACAATCATCCCGGCGAACAACAGCAGCAACAGCGGCGCGGAAAGCGACCCGAGCGCGATCTTCACCTGCGCACCCTGCCCCGACCAGACCAGCCATACGACAAACGCCGCGGTCAGCGAGCTCATGACAAAGTACTTGATGCGCACGTGGTTCAATTTCATTCAGGATAGGCCAAGGGGCACCACCGCCTGTCAGCACGGCACGGTCAGCCCAAAAAACGGGTAAAGGTACCATTAAACAAGTACAATTCGGCAGTTTTGAACGCCCCCTTCCGCACCTGCTGCCAGTTCCCGCTACGGCACACCCTGATGACGATCTTGCCTGACCAGAGAACCACGACGTCCTCGCTGCGGCCCTTGAATATCGGTCTGCTGATGTTCGCTGCAAGCGTACTGGTGTTTGCTGTCTTTCCTGAGCTTGATCTGCGAGTCGCCTCCTGGTTTTACGAGCCCGAAACCGGCTTTCACTGGAGCCAGCTGCCTCCGGTACTGCTGTCCTACGAATTATTCAAGGCCCGATCCGTTGGCTGGGTCGTCGTCGCGCTGCTGGCCTATCTAGCCTACGCCATGACTCGACGCATTCCAATGCCGGCCAAGCGCAATGCTGCGTTGTTTTTGCTGGCAATGATCGTGGCCGGTCCCGTTTTACTGGTTAATAGCGGCCTAAAAGACAACTGGGGCCGCGCTCGGCCCTCGCAAGTCACGCAATTTGGCGGCGATCGCAGTTACTCGCCGCCTCTACACCCCGCCGCCCAATGCGACCGCAATTGCTCGTTCGTCAGCGGCCATGCCGCAGCAGGTTTTGCTTTGATCGGCCTCTACTGGACCACCAGACGACGTCGCTGGCTGATCGCAGGTATCTCGCTTGGCGGCTTGGTGGGATTGGGTCGCATGATTCAGGGTGGACATTTTTTTTCCGATATCGTGTTTTCGTTCTGGGCGGTCTACCTCAGCGCTGCCGTTCTCGCCAGTCTGATGCTGCGGCCTCCGCGTGACACTCACGCCGACGCAGACAAACCAACCCAAGCCGCAAACTAATGACCACTTCTCCCATCCTCGTTACAGGCGCTGCTGGATTTATTGGCATGCATTGCAGCGCAAGACTGCTGGCACAAGGCCATCAGGTGATCGGCATCGACAACCTGAATGATTACTATGACCCGCGTCTCAAGCAGGCCCGGCTCGCACAGCTCACGCCGCAACCCGGATTCAGATTCATTGAGACTGACATCGCTGATCGCGATGCGCTTGAAAAGCTGTTCACCGAAGTTCGCCCCGAACGCGTGCTTCACCTTGCAGCACAAGCAGGTGTGCGCTACTCGCTGAAGAACCCACACGCTTATGTGCAAAGTAATTTGGTGGGTTTCGTGAATATTCTCGAAGGATGCCGGCATCATGGTGTGCAGCATCTTGTCTATGCAAGTTCATCGAGCGTCTACGGCGCAAATATCAAAGTGCCATTTGCAGTGGGAGATGCGGTCGATCATCCAGTGAGCCTGTATGCCGCCACCAAAAAATCAAATGAGCTGATGGCCTACAGCTACAGCCATCTCTACGGCATCCCCACCACTGGCCTGCGTTTTTTCACGGTGTATGGCCCTTGGGGTCGTCCGGATATGTCGCCCTGGCTATTCACCAGTGCGATCCTCGAAGGGCGCACGATTGATGTTTTCAATCACGGCAAGATGCAGCGTGACTTCACCTACATCGACGACATCGTCGAAGGAACGCTGCGGGTGCTAGATCATGCACCAACGGGCACGCCGCCCTATCACCTCTACAACATCGGCAATCATCAGCCCGTCGAACTGATGGATTTCATTGGCACGCTTGAGCGCGTGTTAGGTGTAGAAGCGAAGAAAAACTACCTGCC
>JBIIEY010000086.1:0-7415 GCA_044237595.1 Burkholderiaceae bacterium
GGTACATATTGCGCGTCAAAGCCTTCCAGTTGACGTGTCTTGACGATCATGTCCTTCAGGATTTTGTTGACGGCGTGCCCGATGTGAATGTCGCCGTTGGCATAGGGCGGGCCGTCATGCAGGATAAATTTTGGTCTGCCAGCAGATGCCTTGCGAATCCGCTGATACAACTTTTTCTGCTGCCACTGCGCGACCCATTGCGGCTCGCGCTTGGCGAGATCACCACGCATCGGGAAGGGCGTTTCGGTCATATTGACCGGATATTTGCTTTCAGATTTTTTGCTGTTGTCGGACATGAGGCGCGATCAGGATGGGGATTCAGTAAGAGTCAGGTGGCTTCGTTCTGCAAAAAAAGCGCGCGCAGCACGCGCGTCAGCAGCGATGGCCTCCGTGAGTGTGTCGAGGTTGTCGTATTTTTCTTCGTCGCGCAGTTTTTCCAGAAATTCCACGCGGATTAGCTTGCCGTAGCAGTCGCCGGCGTAATCAAACACATGAACTTCCAGCAGTACCCGTCCATTGTCTTCAACCGTAGGACGCACGCCCATACTTGCGACGGCCGGCAACGGCTTGTCTGCAAGGCCGTGTACCTGCACCACAAAAATTCCGTTGAGTGCAGGACGCCGATGGGCGATGCGCAGGTTGGCGGTTGGAAAACCGATCGTGCGGCCCAGCTTGCGACCATGCAGCACTCGGCCTGAAATCGAATAAGGATTTCCCAGCAATTCTCGCGCATGCGCAAAATCGCCCGCTGTCAGCGCAGCACGCACGGCAGAAGAGGAAATACGTGACCCCTCATGAACCACGGTGTGCAGAGCAACGACTTCAAAGTTGTATTTTTTCCCGGCTTCGACCAGTGAGTTGAAATTCCCGGCACGTTTTGCACCGAAGCAGAAATCATCGCCAACGATCAGCCATTTCACCTGCAAGCCCTCGACCAGGACCTGACGAATGAAGTTTTCCGGTGACAGCGATGCGAAGTGTGCATTGAAATGTTCAACAACCACGCGATCCACCCCAGCCTCGGCGAGTGCCTGCAACTTGTCACGCAAATTGGCGATACGGCTGGGAGCACGGCTGTCGTCGTTAGCCATCCGCGCGAAAAATTCTCTGGGATGTGGCTCGAAGGTCATGACGGCGGTCTCTACGCCCAGCCGTTGCGCTGCATCCGACACGCGTGCCAGCAAGGTTCGATGACCCAGATGCACGCCATCGAAATTGCCGATGGTGAGGGCACATGGGCGTCGATCAGCCAGCAAGGGGAGTCCGCGAAATACCTTCATGGGCAGGGTGTGAGGTGCAGCAATGCGAAAGCCCTCGATTATAGAGGGTTTCCCTCGGTTTCCCGCCGGATCAGCCAGCTTTCAGCTTGTCTTGCCGGTGGCGACCAAACAGCAGCGCGGAAGCGATGAAAAAAGCCGCCAAAGGACTGAAAAAACCGGGCCTTGGCGCTTGACCGGGTTCCTGATCTGCTTAGTGAACTGGCCGATCTGGCAGCCAGGGATTTACGCGCCGGCCCACAGCGCCTGCAGCGCTGCCAGCGCTGCCAAACCGGCAGTCTCGGTGCGCAGTATGCGCTCACCCAAACCGAGACACAGGGCGCCATGGCTGATGGCGAGGCGTTCTTCCTCCTCCGACCAGCCGCCTTCAGGGCCTATCATCAGGGTAATCGCTTGCGCTGGCTGATGGCGAGCCCAAGCGTGCAGGGATTCGTTGGCAAGTGGCGAGAGCAGGATGCGGCGATGCATGCTGTGCTGCGCGACCCAGTGATCGAAACGCAGCGGCGCACCCAGCGTCGGCAGGCGATTGCGTCCACATTGCTCTGCCGCGGACGCCATGATGCCTTGCCAGTGGAGCATTTTCTTTCCCGCGCGTTCTTCATCAAGCCGGATCACGGAACGACTGCACATCAGCGGTTGAATGCCGGTGGCGCCCAGCTCGACCGCTTTTTCAACAATCCAGTCCATCTTGGTGCCTTCGGGCAAACCTTGGGCGAGCGTGATCGCGTGATGTGGTTCGACTTCTCGCGCAGAAAAGGTCTTCACCGTGACCTCGACCTGTTTCTTGTCGATGCCCGAGAGCGTGCCGGTGAATTCGCCGCCACGACCGTTAAATAGAGTCACCACATCGCCGATTTTGAGACGAAGTACTTGCATATGTCGGGCGACAGGCTCGGGCAGGCGCAGTAATTGGCCGGCTTCAATCGGTTGATCGCAGTAAAAGCGAGGCATCGGATAGTTCTGCCCGGAGGCGGCGGGTTGAAAGGTGGTCTGCAGCGATTGTAAGCGTCTGAGCCTGCTCTGGTAAAATCTCAGGCTTTTGCGCCGGCGCCACGACGCAGCGTCTCCATCAAAATCCTGCGCTAATTTTGATAGAGATTCTCAGCGCCGCGATCGTATCTTCATTCAATCTTGGTAATATGACTTCCAATCTGGACTCAGGTGCGGACACCCGCAAAATGGCAAACGCGATCCGCGCGCTCGCGATGGACGCTGTTCAAAAAGCCAACTCGGGACATCCCGGTATGCCCATGGGCATGGCTGATATTGCCGTAGCGTTGTGGGGCAAACATCTGCGGCACAACCCCGCTGACCCCAAATGGATGGACCGCGATCGCTTCGTTGTCTCCAACGGTCATGGCTCCATGCTGTTGTACGCCTTGTTGCATTTGTCCGGTTACGCATTGTCGATGGACGAGATTCGCAACTTTCGTCAACTGCATTCGCTGACGCCGGGCCACCCGGAAGTCGACATCACACCCGGCGTTGAAACCACCACCGGCCCGCTGGGTCAGGGCGTCACCAACGCCGTCGGTATGGCGCTGGCAGAGCACCTGCTCGCGGCCGAGTTCAACCGACCCGGCCTTGAGGTCATTGATCATCACACCTATGTATTCCTCGGTGACGGCTGCCTGATGGAAGGTATCAGTCATGAAGCCTGCTCACTCGCCGGTACCTTGCGTTTATCCAAGCTGATCGTGCTGTATGACGATAATGGCATTTCCATTGATGGCAAGGTGGATGGCTGGTTCCGCGACGATACGCCCAAGCGCTTCGAGAGCTACGGCTGGCACGTGATTCCGAATGTTGATGGACATGATGTGAAGGCAGTGGATGCTGCGATTGCTGCTGCCAAAAAATCCGATCGCCCCACGCTGATTTGCTGCAAGACCGTGATTGGCAAAGGATCGCCCAATATGGAGGGCAGCGACAAGGTGCATGGCGCTGCGTTGGGTGATGCTGAAATCGCCGCCACCCGCGCTGCTATTGGTTGGGAGTCTCCGCCATTCGAAATACCCGCTGATGTGTATGCTGCCTGGGATGCGAAGCAACAAGGCGCTGCATTGCAAGCGACATGGACAGAAAAATTCAACGCCTATCGCGATAAATTCCCCAAGGAAGCTGCCGAACTGATTCGTCGCATGCAGGGTGAATTGCCCGCCACATTTGATCAGTCCGTGGCTGCACTCATCGATGGCTGCGTGCAGAAAAAGGAAAACATTGCGACGCGCAAGGCGAGCCAGAATGCGATTCAGGCCCTTGCACCTGGCCTTCCGGAATTTCTCGGCGGGTCGGCTGATCTTACCGGATCCAATCTCACCAATTGGAAAGAATGTATTGCCGTTCGCGCTGAGCAGCCGGGTAACCACATCAATTATGGTGTGCGTGAATTTGGCATGAGCGCGATCATGAATGGCATTGCGCTGCATGGCGGCTATATTCCTTTCGGCGCGACGTTTCTGACCTTCTCTGATTACAGTCGCAATGCCTTGCGCATGGCAGCGCTGATGAAGCTGCGTTCGATTTTTGTATTCACGCATGATTCCATCGGTTTGGGTGAAGACGGTCCAACCCACCAGTCGGTGGAGCACGTCTCCAGCATGCGCCTGATTCCGAACCTCGATAACTGGCGTCCGTGTGACACGGTTGAATCGGCGGTGGCATGGGGCGAGGCGGTACGCCGCAAGCATGGTCCGAGCACGTTGATTTTCTCCAGACAAAACCTGCCTTATCTCGAGCGTAACCCTGAGCAAATCGGTGATATTCGACGCGGTGGGTACGTACTGCGCGACGACAAAGCCGCGCGCGTGATTCTGATTGCCACGGGTTCTGAAGTCGAACTGGCGCTTAAATCCGCTGAGGTTCTGGCTGCTGAAGGTATCTCGGTCAGGATTGTGTCCATGCCGAGTACCGACGTGTTCGAGCGACAGGATGAAACCTACAAGGCCAGCGTTCTGCCCCGACATTTACCGCGTGTTGCCATCGAAGCAGGTGTAACAGATTTCTGGTTCAGGTATGTCGGTCTCGATGGTGCTGTTATCGGTATCGATACTTTCGGTGAATCTGCGCCGGCAGGCGCGCTGTTCAAGCATTTCGGATTTACGACAGACAAAGTCGTCGCAGCAGTCAAGTCAGTGATGTACTGACCCGCGTAAAACAAAGTTACCAGCAATAATCACTCAGGAGATCAATATGACCATTAAAGTTGCGATCAATGGCTACGGCCGCATCGGACGCAATGTATTGCGTGCTCACTACGAAGGCGGCAAGAAAAACGATATTCAGATCGTTGCCATCAACGATCTGGGCAATGCGGAATCGAATGCGCATCTCACACGCTACGATACCGCACACGGCAAATTCCCCGGCACGGTCGTGGTCGAGGGTGATTACATGATCGTCAATGGCGACAAAATCCGTGTCTTCGCGCAGCGTAATCCGGCCGATATTCCCTGGGGTGAGATCGGTGTGGATGTTGTCCTAGAATGCACCGGCTTTTTTACCACCAAAGAAAAAGCTTCTGCACACCTCAAAGGCGGTGCCAAGAAAGTCATCATTTCCGCACCCGGTGGTAAAGATGTTGATGCGACCGTTGTCTTCGGCGTGAATCAGGGTGTGCTGAAATCTTCCGATACCGTGATCTCTAACGCTTCATGCACCACTAACTGTTTGGCACCGCTGGTCAAGCCACTCAATGACACCATCGGCCTTGAAAATGGCCTGATGACCACGGTACATGCGTACACCAACGACCAGGTACTCACCGATGTCATGCACGAAGATCTGCGTCGCGCACGCTCTGCGACTCAGTCGATGATTCCTACCAAGACCGGTGCCGCCGCCGCAGTGGGTTTGGTACTGCCTGAACTCAATGGCAAACTGGATGGTTATGCGATTCGTGTGCCTACTATCAACGTCTCTATTGTTGATTTGTCTTTCGTTGCTGCGCGTGACACCACCGTCGATGAAGTCAACAGCATCATGAAAAAGGCTGCCGAAGGTCCCCTGAAAGGTATATTGACCTACAACACAGAGCCACTGGTGTCAGTGGATTTCAATCACAATCCGGCATCTAGCAATTTTGATGCAACCCTGACCAAAGTCTCTGGCCGTCTCGTGAAGGTCTCTTCATGGTACGATAATGAGTGGGGTTTTTCGAACCGCATGTTGGATACGACAATGGCGCTGATGAACGCAAAATAAGCACGCTGTCGTGATTTAGTAAAAAGCCCTGCAGTTCATATGATCTGCAGGGCTTTTTTGCATCATGGGGTACTGTGTTTATTTTTGGGCTGCTCGAATGAATATGGCATCACTGATTTTATCGAACGCCGACTGATATATCTTGGGATCCTGTATCGGATCATCACGATTGGATTGCTGACCGTAATCGCCTGAGGACTTTTTTCGTTCGACAAAATTCAAACGTATCTTTGCAGATTTCGGGGACAGCTCCTCAACGAATGCGGTCACAGCAGTTCTTCCCTCAACCCGCATACCCGCCAGAAAAGAAAGGAATGCTTCGCTGCCTTTCGCGCCTTTGGTGGGAGATTCTGCTGTGATAAAGCCCGTATCCAGATTGGCTGAATTCACGATATAGCCCAGATCCTGAAAGACGGACATCGCAGAATTGAATGCCGTTTTTTTATCCACTTCGAATGACCGCGACTGATAGGCTTGAATTTCCAATGAGGTCTTGTTCTGTGGTGCTTCATTCATTGCACAGCCCGCTGTTAAGAGCGCGCTGCCTACCATCAGAGCGCACAGCATTCGTCGCAGGAAGTCACTGCATTTTTCTGTACCGAAGGATACTGCTTCCCGACTGGTCCTAGGTGTGGAGACTAAATAATGGGCATCAGAGGTGGTTGTGACAAAGGGTGTCGTGGTTTTCATGGCTCAGCCTCAGAATGAAGAGTAGCGGGAGGAGAAGTCGGTGACTGTTTTCACGCCTTTGATATCTCTGAATTTGATGATCAGCGTCATCGTTCTGCTGGATTGCTCGAGACCTGAGCTGTTGCTGGAAGCGCCAGCCAGAATGATCGTTGCAAAAGCTGAGCTGGAACTGGCATTCGAGACGGTAGCTTGCTTCTGATAAGTCCAGGATTCCTCGCCATCAGAGCTTTGTGTCACCAGGTTGGGGGCACCAAACGTCTCGACGACCTCCTGCTGCGTGGTGATGTTTTTCTTGAGGGTAATGCTGACCTGACCTGCGGTCAGATTGCTTTTGGACATTTTCTGGCTCTCGATATCGCGCTGTGTCGCGCATCCCGAAAGCAGAACGGCTAGAGCCGCGCCTAGAACTGCGTATCTGTTCATGATCTCGTCCTGAGTTAAAGGGGGAATAAGTCGCGCTGGAGAAAATTCCTAATTGGGTTGTGACGTTGCATTAATTGTAATTAGCCACAAACTTATTATTTTGGAAATTTTATACTGTTGTGTGGCCGCTACGCTTGATCAGGCGAGAGGCGAGAGGCGAGGAAACGAGGGGGGGGCAGGGTTTGGCGGGGCGAGAAAGGCTAGGTGATTTCAGTCGTGCAGCAGAACTTGCTGCCACAGTTGCTCGACCGCCTTTCGTGATTCTGCTACCCGAGCTTGTTTAACGCGCGCCCGGTCATGCCCTGTCAGGCGGATTTGATGCTGAAGTTTGCGGAAGAGTCGGTAGGCATCGCTGACGGCGACAGATAGCGGTGGGTCAATCAGCTTGAGCTCACCAGCCAGTTTCAGCAGGGCGATATTGCCGATGTCACCCGTCATTGCAGGATACGTGGCCGCATGGCGCAGCACAAGGAATTGAACGATGAATTCGATATCGATCATGCCGCCCGCATCGTGCTTCAAATCGAATAATTCCGAGCGATTGGGATGCGCATCGTGCATGCGTTGGCGCATGGCCAGTATTTCAGAACGTAGCTGAACCGGATCTCGGGTCTGGCGTAGCACCTGCGTACGTAGTGCTTCGAATTGCGCGCCGATGTTCTGATCGCCTGCGCAGAAGCGTGCTCTGGTCAGCGCTTGATGCTCCCATAGCCAAGCGGACTGATGCTGATATTTCTCGAACGCCGATACCGAGGACACGAGCAGACCGCTGGCGCCATCCGGTCTCAGTGCGATGTCGATGTCAAACAAGATGCCAGCCGG
>JBIIEY010000087.1:0-7409 GCA_044237595.1 Burkholderiaceae bacterium
TCTCTCTGTTTGGCGATAGCAATGACATTATTGTTGCTGGCAATGGCAAGCTGGCTCAGTCAAAAGCCCGACAGGCCATGCTTCCCATCATCGAGCATTTCCTCAGCCAGCCCTTCATGACACCTGCCATCGGCGACGCGCTGGTCGCTACGCAACGCGGCACCATACTGCGCTGGGATAATGAGCAACTGACCAAAGCGGTCAGACTGGGAGAAAGTCATAAAAAATTCATCGTCGATGAATTACCCAAATTCCCGACCGAAATGCAGGAGAGCGCCGGTAATGTCATCGATTTCCAATACGCGTTGCGTCTGGTTGACTTGATCAGCCGCGCATATAGTCCAATCGATGCTGAGGACTTGCGCAATAACACGGCAGCAGTATCACTGGCTTCATTCGAGCTTACCAGCGGGCATGTAAAACGACTGATCGCCATACTGAAGGATCTGGGTCAGGACACCGAGTCACGCACACTGCAAACTATACTGGGCAATGATGCGGGTGCGCGTCTGCAGATGCTGAACAAGGAGTTGCTGGATGAGCGTCCGTATCAGATTGTCGACGAGGCCGATGATGGCAAGGCGGATCAGCGCTCCGTAGTGAATTTGTTCTCGGGCGGTGATGTACCTGAATATCTGAATCAGCAGCTTACCCGCATGCAGTCCATGTCTGCTCACGTGCAGATACTTCGAGGCACACTGCCAGCCGAGATGCGCAACAATGCTGACATGGTGCGATGGAACGGCATCACCCGCGAGCTTGATCTTTACACTGCCAAAGATCCGAAAGGCAGTCTCATCAAGCTGGAGCGTTTCATGATTGAACTCGGTCGCGAGTTGGATGGCAATGCATGTCTGGCTGTCCTCAAGGCCAATGAGCCGCCGAAACGACCCAACAATTATTTCGCTGATCGTCATGTGGAATTGCACAAGACAATCACACGCCGCTGTTTGTCATTGGATCGCCGATCCTTCACAGAACAGTGGACCAGCTTTGCCAATGAATTCAATCGCCTGCTCAAAGGCCGTCGGCCTTTTATCGGTAGTCGCAGTTGGATCAAGGCCAGTGAGTACGCCGCCATCAGCGCAGCGGATTTGTCTGAGACCGCCGGACTGCTGGCGCGACTGCCCCTTGTTTCACCTGAGGTCTTTGCGCGCAATAACGTTCCTGAAGGATCGATTGCGCCCATTCGAGACTTCGCCACGCAGCTGCTGCAGGTACGACAGCTGCTCGCACCCTTGTTCCCTGCCGACGCCTCGCAACCGGCGGCTTACGATGTCAGTCTGCGTTTCAGAACGAATGTGAATGCAGAAATCGATGGCAACAAGATTATCGATTGGACGATCACGATCGGCGACCAGACGCTGAAACTTCGCGATCCGCCTCGCGCTCTGCGCTGGAAAGCAGGCGACCCCATCCGACTGACACTGCGATTTGCCAATGACGCGATGCTGATACCCCGCGCCGATCCGGACAATGCGCATCTGGAAGTCAGCCGCAAACAGGTGGTGTTCCGTTTCGATGGCCCGTGGGCGCTGCTCGACATGGTGCAGCTGCTGCGCGTTGCAGAAGCCTCGGATGGCCGTAGCTCAGCGCTGAAATTCGATATACCCGTGCAGAGCGACGGCAAGGAGGCCACGCTTCGTTCGAAACCCGTACGCATTTTTGTTGGTGTCATCCTGTCCGAGCCGGGCAAGACCGCGCCCTTGCCTTGGCCTGCTGTATTCCCCGAACGCGCACCCTTGGTGGAGCGATGATGGCCGACGATCATCTGGATAAACTCGTGCAGCAACTGTTGGCGCCGCTGACTGGCGCCGAGCCGGCAGGACGATGGATGCGCTACGAGCGTACGTTCACGGACATCGCACGCCTGCGCGAAGAAGATAATCCTCTGCTGCCAATGGGTGAGTGGGAAAGGCCGCTGGTGAAGGCAGACTGGCGCAAAGTCGCTCAGGCCTGCATACAGCTGCTGGATCAGGAAACCAAGGATTTTCAGGTGGCGGCGTGGTTGTGCGATGCATGGACGCGAACCTCGGGTCTGCAGGGACTGCACGCCGGACTGAACCTGATTACCGGTATGGCTGAGCGCTACTGGACCTCGGCGTGGCCTGCCATGGAAGATGATGATGCAGAGCGTCGCGTTGCACCCTTTGTGTGGATGAATGCAAATCTGCCCTTGACGCTCAGGCTGAGCACCCTGCTGCTGCGGCCAGTATTGCATCGTGAAACAGCGGTCACTCTGCTCGACTGGGAACGTGCACCGAGTGCTGATGATGCCAAGGCTCAAGAAGGTGAGCAGCGCAACCGTCGTGAAATACGCGAGAGTGTGAAACCGGCAGATGGAGAATGGCTGAAAGCCATTGATCTTTGCTCTGACGAGGCACTGGCGACGCTCGAAAGACTGTCCCATTTGCTGGACAAGCAATTGGCAGCGGCCTCGCCCTCGCTATCCAAACTTGCGGATGCCATGACAAGCCTGCGACAAGCGACCCAAAGCCTGCTGAAAGAATTACCGCCGCCTGTAGAAACCATGCAGGCAAATAGCAGCTCGGATAGCGGCACAAGCGCTGCAGCAGCAGACAGTATTCACCCGCAGGCAATCCCGGTTGAGGAACAAGCGAGGTCGACGAGAGCCGGCGCAGAAATTAATCTGGATATCACTGCCATTGGGGACCGCGAGCAAGCCTATGCAGCACTGATGTCGATTGCAGTCTACTTGCAGCGCATTGAGCCGCATAGTCCGACACCGTATCTGATACAGCGTGCCGTCGAATTGGGCCAACTGAATTTGCCGGACATGATTCGTGATGTCAGCGCCTCGGCTGGCTCGCTGGACAAGTTTTTTGAATTACTGGGTATTACGCCGCCAGGCTGATAAACAGATCTGCTTCGATACCAAGTCGGTTGCGACCAAATCGTGCCGACTGCTCTGATTTCCTCTGCGCCATCGCGCATCCGAGTTTTTCCGATGCGTGTTACCCATCCTTGCTTTCGCTCATTCAATAGAGTCAATGATGCTGCGACAGCGCAAGCGCTCGTCTCAGGACAGGTAGAGCATCGAGGGTGCTCTATCTTCGTTTCGACATCACGACAAGATTGAAAAGGAACCCTCATGACCAGCTCGAAATCAAACTTTATTATTCAGTGCATCATCCCTATGGCGCTTCTTGCAGTGACTGCGGCACCATCACCTGCCTTCGCGCAAGGTGTGCAAAAGCGCGAAACTCAGGAAGCTTACGAAAATAGCGCCACCAAGCATGTTAAGAACGCCGTATCCGTTGTCAAGCGCATTGAGTCCGATCCGACCATGCAGCGCGTCATGATTGATGCCAAAGGTATCTATATCGTGCCAACTTATGGCCGCGCAGCATTGGGTATCGGCGGTCAGGGCGGAGCTGGTGTGCTGCTCATTCGGCAAGGCCCCGATTGGAGTGATCCTGCGTTTTACAATATTGGTGGCATCAGCATCGGTGCACAAGTCGGTGCCGAGGGTGGCGCGGTTGCCTTCGTACTCAAAAACGAAAAAGCAGTACAGCGCTTCACCGATAAAAATAATTTCTCGCTGAGTGCCGATGCGGGCATCACCGTCGTCAACTGGACAAAGATTGCGCAGGGATCGACCGGCGAAGGCGATGTGATTGCCTGGTCGGGTACCAAAGGCTTGTTCGGCAACGTCGCCACCATTGGTGTCAATGACATTCGCTACAACGAGCGCATGACGAGCGCCTATTATGGAAAAGCCACAACGGCGATGGAAGTCATCGAGGGCAAGGTGAAAAACCCGACCTCCGATGCGCTCAGGCAGGCACTTGCCGACACCAGCGCTGGCGCGGCGAGTGGCAAGTCCGGCGGCGGTACGGGATCGATGCCTGAGCAGAAAAAATAAGACGACGCTGGATAGATTCCCGTTCAGGAGCGAACCAGCGCACTGCTGTAAACCTCACGCCGGCGCGATCTGATCCTCTAGGTGATCTGGTCGCGCAGCGTCGCCTGATGCTTGCGCAGAGCTTGCTTTGTCAATTTGATATCATCACACCTTCATTCAGCGTTGGGCTAAGCGTTAAAATGTTGTATCCAGTCTTTCAAGCCCTTCGCTTGTGCATGAACAGCATCACACATCATTGACTGCCAACCTCTCTGAAGAAAGCCCTGCATCATGAACGCACCCGAAAAAATCTCCGCCATGCATGCCTGCCACGCAGAGGTGGGCGGACAGGCCAACCCGCCTCTGCCCTCGCCACCAACATTTGACAATGTCGCGGACGAGCGCTTGCATCGCAAGCAGCGTTTGGCAGCAACTTTCCGTTTGTTTTCAAAGTTTGGTTTTGATGAAGGGGTTGCAGGACATGTGACCGCACGCGATCCTGAATTCCCCGATTCATTCTGGGTGAATCCTTTCGGCGTTCACTTCAGCCAGATCAAGGTTTCCAACCTGATTCGGGTCGACCATCACGGCAATGTGGTCGAAGGTAATCTGCCGGTCAATGCGGCTGCATTTGCGATTCACTCCAATGTTCACAGCGCGCGGCCCGATGCGGTGGCGGCCGCCCACACCCACGCGATCCATGGTCGATCGTGGTCTGCATTCGGTCGCAAACTCGATCCGATCACGCAAGATGTCTGTGCTTTTTACAATGATCATTCCGTCTACACTGATTTTGGTGGCGTTGCCGTTGATCTCGACGAAGGCGGCAGGATCGCCAAAGCACTGGGCAACAACAAAGCCGTTATTTTGCAAAATCATGGTCTCCTGACGGTTGGTGACAGCGTTGATGCCGCAGCCTGGTGGTACATCGCGTTTGAGCGTAGCTGTCAGGTGCAGCTGATGACAGAAGCTGCTGCCAACGGCCGACCACTGGTACACGTATCACCCGAATCTGCGCAACAAACCTATGCGCTTACCGGCTCGTCCTTTGCAGGCTGGTTTCAGTTTCAACCACTCTACGCACGGATCCTGAAAGAGCAACCCGACTTTCTCGACTGATCGCATCGGCTGCTCGGGTTCCGTGAATCGGTCCCGAGTATGCGAGAATCTTTTCCCATCAGCAGACCACCGTTCGTAAATACTTATGCCGGTGCTCTAGCTAGAAAACGACCTCCTCCGATTCTGTTTGCAACCAAACGCGAGCGCTGGATGTCAATCACAAGAGGAAATTCTTGCCATGTCTCAGGAAATTTACCTTGCTAACGGCGGCATGATCTGCGCCTTGACCAGTCGCTGATGACGCCCACGGGTAAACAGGCCGGCCCTCTGGCGGGTGTGCGCCTGATCGAATTCGTGGGCCTGGGACCCGGTCCGTTTTGCGCGATGATGCTCGCCGATATGGGCGCCGAGGTGATTCGCCTGCACGCCAAAGACAAGGCGCCTACTTTTCCCATTTTGAACACGCGTTTTGATGTGATGGCGCGTGGTCGACGCTCTCTCGCCATCGATCTCAAGAAGCCCGGCGCCGTTGAAACCGTACTGAAATTGATCGAACAGTCCGATGGTCTGATCGAAGGCTTTCGGCCCGGTGTGATGGAGCGTCTTGGCTTGGCGCCCGAGGTCTGCCATGCACGCAATCCCAAACTGATCTATGGCCGCATGACAGGCTGGGGTCAGCACGGGCCGCTGGCGCAGGCTGCTGGTCATGATCTGAATTATGTGGCGCTATCCGGTGCGCTCCATGCGATGGGATCCGAGAGTACGCCACCTCCTGTGCCACTCAATCTTGTGGGTGATTTTGGTGGCGGCGGCATGATGCTGGCCTTCGGCATCGTGTGCGCGCTACTTGAGGCTAAAAACACTGCCAAAGGTCAGGTGATTGACGCTGCGATGACCGATGGCACTGCGCTATTGTCGGCAATGTTCTATGGCTTCAAAGCAGGTGGCCTGTGGAATAACGCACGTCACGCTAATTTTCTTGATGGTGCTGCGCATTTCTACGACAACTACCGCTGCGCAGATGGAAAATATGTGAGCGTGGGCGCAATTGAGCCTCAATTCTATGCGCTACTGCGGGAGAAAATCGGCGCCACCGATGCCGCATTTGATGTACAAAATGACGCCACTGCATGGCCTGCGTTAAAAGAAAAAACCGCAGCGCTGTTTGGACTCAAAACCCGAGACGAATGGTGCGCACTGCTCGAAGGCAGCGACGCCTGTTTTGCCCCGGTACTTGATTGGGATGAGGCCATCCATCATCCACACAATCGCGCACGCGATACTTTCATTGAGATTGATGGCGTCACTCAACCCGCGCCGGCACCGCGCTTTTCTCGTACACCGCCAGCACCGCCAACCGCGGTTGCTGCAGCAGGCGAACACAGCGACGCGATCCTGCGCGACTGGGGTATTGATGAAGCAACTATCACCACCTTGCGCGCCGATGGCGTGATCTGATTCCAGTAAACGAGCTCACCATGACAGATATCGTTCGTATCGTGCACCACGCCGGCGGCGTAGCCGAAGTCACCCTCAATCGGCCTGACAAAATGAACGCGCTTGCACCGGCGATGTTCACGGCCTTGATCGATGCCGGCGAATCGCTCATCACTAACGCACGCGTGCGCGCCGTGGTAGTGCGTGGTGAGGGTCGCGCGTTTTGTGCGGGTCTTGATTTGCTTAATTTCGAGAACATGAAAGCGGGCATCGACATGATCGATCCAGCCCGCCTCATCGATCGCACTCATGGTGACGCCAATAAATTTCAGCGCGTCGCCACCGTCTGGCGTGACATCCCGGTACCCGTGATTGCGGCACTGCACGGCGTGGCTTTCGGCGGTGGTTTGCAGATTGCACTCGGCGCCGACCTGAGACTCGTCACGGCTGATATCAAAATGTCGGTAATGGAAATCAAATGGGGACTAGTGCCGGACATGGCCGGCATGCTCTTTTTGCGCCAACTTGTGCGCGCCGATATGGCACGCGAATTGATTTATACCGGGCGTATTGTCGATGGTGTCGAAGCGGTACAACTGGGTCTGGCTACACGCGTTGTCGACGATCCGCTCGCTACTGCCTTGCACATGGCACAGGAGATGACACAGCGAAGTCCACTGGCGCTGCGTGCGGCCAAGCGCATGCTCAATCAGTGGGGTAATGCCAGCGATGCAGACCTGCTGCTCGCCGAAGCGGATGAGCAAAGTCGGCTAATCGGTCGTGCCGAACAAATGGAAGCTGTACAGGCTAATATCGAAAAACGTCCGCCGGTGTTTTATGACCCGAAATAGCGACCTGCTGAATGAATGAGCGTAGTCATTGCGCGAGGAATTTGAATGATTGATCTCTATTATTGGCCGACACCTAACGGCTGGAAAATTTCGATTGCCCTCGAAGAGCTGGCGCTACCCTATCGCGTCGTGCCAGTCAATCTGGGCAAGGGCGAACAATTTGATCCGGCGTTTTTGCAGATCAGCCCTAACAACCG
>JBIIEY010000088.1:0-7344 GCA_044237595.1 Burkholderiaceae bacterium
CCTATTCAAAACTGGAGATTAGCCTTGAATCGATTTATCATTGAATTCGGCGATCGGCTGCCCGATTACCAATAAGTGTTCCGTCGGCACTTACACAGAATAATTTACAGGGTCAAGTTAAAACTTGAGCGCTGAATAAATCTGCGTTTTACGCGAAACCAGGGCGGCTGGACGGCGCCGCGCTGGCTTGTACCTACTCCCGTACCAAACTACCATCATCAAAGCGCCGACCATCCATTGTGATCTCATTCTCGACAGCATTGATCACACAGGCCTGTTAGCCTTGGCAACATCAATAACAAAAGGACTCGTTATGACCTGCCACGGAACTATCGAATTACGGGATCTGCAGCTGGACACACAAATCGGATCGTATGGCCCCGAAGATACAAAACCGGACGCACATTGCCTCGATCTCACCTTGTCGATCAGTCCAAAGCTTATTCTGATCACTAAAGACCGCATGAGTGAGGTTTTTGATTATGACCCGTTGATTGCAGAAATAAACAGGCTTGCGCGTGATGGGACTTACGAGACGCAAGAAAAGTTGATCACACGGATTCTCGCTGCCTGCGCAAGCTATCCGCAGATTGAGTCTGCCGAAATCGTATTGAGAAAATCGCCCGTCCGATCAGGGTCGGGAACGCTTGGCGTGCGGCTGTTTGCAGACTCAAAAACACTCGCTGGTATGCGATAGGCAGCTTTAACAAAATGGGCGATGCTCACCAACGCAGTCGCTTTCACGAGTGTATCGAAAAGTTCGTACGGCATGCCGGGCACTTGTTTATAGCGCTGCCGTTGATCGCCGAAGCGCCTCACGCGCCTGCGCCATGCCCGATAACTACCTGGCGAGAGGTTCTGGCGCATCAGCGCTTTGACTTGATCTGGGCTGAGCCCGTGCGTTGCACGGATCTGAGCAAAGCTGACATGATCGCTCAGCGCCATTTGAATGACTTCACTTATCGACGCAGCATCGAGATCTTCGTGATTGCTCATGTAAGCCTGGCTATGTCGGGCTAGGTCTGCATCTCGTTCCCGCTAGGGTGGCTGAAGCGAGGACCATCGATAACAGCGTCCGATAGACTTTCATTGTCATATTCCCTGAAATAAACCTGCAAAATTTTTAACACGCTGATCGTAGATCAATGACCCATCTGCGATCGGTATCGCTTCTGTCGACCGTATTTGAAGTATTTGTTGAATTTACATCAGTTGGACAAACGCTGATGGGGCCACCCTTAATCAAACGCGACTTTGATATTAAATTAAAAACTTCTCAGGGATTTCAAGAAGCTCTCTCTTAATTTAACTGCTTTTTTGGAAGTGACAGTTGCCGCATGATGGCACCCATACAAGCCTGTGCTTGGCGGATCAACATTCGCAAGACCTGATTGAGCGTCTCGACGGTTTGTTAAAGCAGTAGGAGATTCAGGGGGTCGTTACCAATGTCGGTGACGACGTTTTTTGCAAAGGCCGAAAGGATGGAAAGCCATGAAGATGTATGCGTCTGATACTTATACACCTGAACTATTCATCGACCGACTGATACGTCGATTAGGACTGCGCAGCAGTTCCGCGCTGGCCCGCAAGGTTGGACTCTCCCCATCGGTTATCAGCAAGGTCCGCCACCGGCGACTCGCTGTCAGTGGCGAAATTTTGCTCAAAATTCATGAGGAGACGGAGATACCGATCAGAGAACTGCGCCACATGATGGGTGATACGCGGCCTTATTTCAGCCCGGTCAAGTTGCAGTTCTCACCTATGTTAAGCGCCTGAAAGGGATCGCTGTACCTAAGCATCACGCAACATCAACAAGCGCGGCATCCCAATCCACCGTAGCAGGCAAGGTGCCGCGCAACGAACTGCAGACCATGATGCGCTCTGCGCTCTGTAAATCGTCAAGCGTCAATACGCCTTCTCGAGCATTCATGGTCGGATCATCCAAAAGCAATCTGCGCATAATGCCGGGCAAAACGCCCTCTGACAGAGCTGGTGTCATCCACTGACCATCGCGATAAATAAATAGATTACAGCGTCCACCTTCAGTTATCTGCGATTTTTCATTGACGAACAAAGTATCGAAAGCGCCATTTTTTTCTGCAGCCTGCCAGGCAAGATCGTAGCGCCGTCGCAATGTCGTTTTATGGCGTAGAAAAACATCATGTGATTGCATTGGCTGCTTGGCCAGCAGCAAACGCACGGATGACGGCATAGAATCGCTCATTGGCGCTGTGCGAATGTCTACGGTACCATCGGCGTTCAGCAACAAACGCATTCGATGTAAGTCATCACCACCCAGATCCGCACATACTGCACTGACTTGTGCGGCAATCTGCGTCGTATCGCAGCGAAAACCAAAATGACGCGCCGAGGCGCTCAGTCGCTGCAGATGCAAATGTAAATGTCGTGCACCAGAGACACGATGCGCTTGCAGTGTCTCGATCAGCGAAAAGGCCGATGACACGCCGGTGAGGAATCGCGCTTTCAAAAGACATTCGGCATACTCGTTGTCCGCATCACTGTCATACACAATACCCGCACCGACGCGCATCACGCCTTGACGCGCATCGTTGCCAGCGGGCGCGTCAAGCATGAGGGTTCGTATGGGTACCGACAACATGAAATCACCCAGAGCGCGACCGTCCTTTGGCGGATCAAACCAGCCAATCGCACCGGTATACAGCCCGCGCGCCTCAGTCTCGAACTCACGCAAAATCTGCATGGTGCGGCGCTTGGGCGCACCCGTGATAGATCCGCATGGGTAGATTGCACTAAAAATGTTGGACAGCGTTACATCGGGACGGCACTCAGCTGCTATCGTTGAGGTCATTTGCCATACATGACCAAAGCGCTCTACTTCGAATAATGCGGGTACTTTTACCGTTCCCGTCTGCGCGATCCGGCCCAAGTCATTGCGTAGCAAATCGACGATCATCAGATTCTCTGCGCGATTCTTGGTGCTTGCTGCGAGTACGGTGGCACGATCCGTATTGTGATGGTCTGCATCCGCTTCGAGCGTGCCTTTCATGGGTTTGGCGAGCAAGCGCCCCTGTGCATGACTAATGAAGAGTTCCGGTGATAACGACAATACCGACTGCCCATCCGGCAAGAGCATCAATGCGCCGTAAGGTACCGGTTGCTGTCTGCGCAGCGCAGCATACAAGGCGACAGGATTGCCGTGCATTGTCAAATGCAACGGGAAGGTCAGATTCACCTGATAGGTATCACCGGCTTCGATATAGCGGTGAATCGCTTCTACCGCCGCGCGAAATTCAGAGGCATGCTTGCCTGCGACGACAGGCTCAACGTAAAAATCCGGACCATGCGCTGCTGCCAGCTGCTCTGTAATCCATATATTCACTTCATCGCGCGACAAGTGCTGGCAACGTTCAAATACAAGCGCTGAAGCCAACACAGAAGTTGCATCTGCACGCTCTGTGATGCCGTGTATCACAGCACCTAACTCATAATTGAACAAGCCCACGACTGCCTGACCCGCTATCAGCTTTTGCTGAACATCATCGAAAAAAGAACTCAGCTCAGTCGCATCGGTGCAATCAATTCGCTTAATGAATCCGGTATACAGGCGCGACTGCTTATTCTCAATCGATTGGTCTGACCCCGCATCATCGAGTAAAACAAAACACGAAACTGAAGATAAGGAATGGGCTGTCACGTTTATTTAGAATCGAGGCGATCCGCCAGAAAATCCATGAGTACTCTCACCCGATGAGGCACTTGCCGATTCCCGGGCAACATCGCATAAATCCCCAGTTCTGGCATTTCGAAGTCAGTGAGAATCGCAGTGACACGCTGAGTTTGAATAAAGGGCTCCACAATAAAATCCGGCTGCAAGGCAATACCCAATCCCCGTGCAGCAGCCTCTGTGAGAGCTTGTCCGTTATTGGCCTGAATCCTCGAACGTATCGAAAAGCTCTGCAATACACCATCCACCTGATAGCGCCAAGTCTGAGGCGATTCACCCGTGGTGTACACCAGGCACGCATGATGCATGAGCTCGGATGGGTGTTGTGGACAACCAGCACGCTTCAGATAATCGGCCGAGGCCACCGTGCGTAGCTTCAAGCTGCCCAGTTTGCGCACGACCGCGCTATCACCCAGATGACCGGTAATACGGATCGCGAGATCGATACCTTCTTCAAACAGATTCACACGCCGATCACTGTAGTCCATCTCCAGACTGACTTCGGGATACATGCGGGCGAATTCAAGTAACGGTGGCACCATGCGCATCAGCCCAAAACTCAGGGGCAAGCTGATGCGGAGATGGCCGCGTAGCAGCTGACTTTCTTCGGCAATACCGGTTTCGGCAGCGTCAACCAGATTCAGAATGACCCGGCATTTTTCAAGATAGGCGGCGCCTGCGGAGGTGAGCGTCAGACGCCGCGTGCTGCGCGCCATGAGCTTGAGGCCCAGATGCCGCTCAAGCCCGGCGATCTGGCGGGTTACTGCGGACCTGGCCACGCCCATTTGCTGGGCAACAGCCGAAAAACTGCTCAATTCCGCCACCCGAACAAAGAGTTGCATGGCTTGCAAGCGATCCATTGTTGCGTCCTGCGCAATTAATATTTGCCTATTGTCTCCTATTTCAATGCAAGCAGGCAGGCTAGAGTACACGCTCCTTCAGGAAGACTGCCATGAATCGCCTGCCCACACTGTTCGTTCCCCATGGTGCGCCCACATTCGCGCTGGACCCCGGCGCGGCTGGCGAGGTCATGCACCGGACTGCGGCCGCGCTGAAGAAACCGCGCGCGGTTGTGATCATCAGCCCTCATTGGGATACCGAGATCGTGTCTGTCGGCAGCGCGGAAACCCTGCCGACGGTTCATGATTTCTACGGTTTCCCGCGAGCGCTCTACGGACTTACCTATCCTGCAACTGGCAGCCTGGAAGCCTCGCATGAGGTTATCGCAGCAATCAAAAAGGCTGGTCTGCCGATGGTTGAGGTAGCTTCGCAGGGACTGGACCACGGTGCATGGATTCCGCTGCGACTGATGTTCCCGAATGCGGAAGTACCTGTGATTCCTGTATCCGTACAGAGTCATCTCGGCGTACAGGGCGCTTACTCACTTGGCCGCGCACTGGCGCCGCTGGTTGATCAGGGTTTTCTGGTGATTGGGTCGGGCAACCTTACGCATAATCTCGGTGACTATCGCATCGCGCGGCAGAACGGGGGACAGGTGCCGGCCTACGTACATGATTTTCCCGACTGGCTTGCAGAGAAAATCATGCGGCACGATATCAGCGCGCTGCTGGACTACCGACAACAAGCGCCCGATGCCGTGCGTGCACACCCCAGCGATGAACATTTGCAGCCCTTGTATGTGGCACTGGGCGCCGCTGGTAACGCGCCGCGTATTGAGCGTTTACACACTGGCGTGAGCGATTATGTGCTGGCGATGGATGCCTATGCTTTTCATCCCGTGAACGGCAGCGATTTCGATATGGATGCACAATAGCGGAATGAGCAGCTTTCTTATGCCAAATTTAGCCTGTGATGAATAGCAACGTCTTGGAAACACCATCGCGCTACGGCCTCACGGCCATATTGCTGCACTGGCTGGTGGCAGTGCTGATTGGCGCGGCATTCGCGCTGGGTGTGGTGATGGTGGATATTCCGGGTCTGACACCGACCAAGTTACGTTATTTTTCCTGGCACAAATGGTTGGGTGTGACCGTACTGGCATTGGCTGCACTACGCTTGCTGTGGCGGTGGTGGCGCGGAGTACCGGAGGCAATACCCATGCCACTTTGGCAGCGACGGGCCTCGGCCATAGGACACGCACTACTTTATGTGCTGATGTTTGCTGTGCCACTGTCGGGCTACTTTTACAGCCTGGCGGCCGGCGTGCCGGTGGTCTACTTTGGTGTGTGGCCTCTGCCCGTACTAATCGAGGCCGACCCGCTATTGAAACCGATGCTAAAGCAATTGCACATTACTCTAGTGTATACAATGCTTTTGATAATCGTAGTACACCTACTGGCAGCATTAAAGCATCACTTCATCGACCGTGATAGCGTACTCAAGCGCATGCTGCCCTGACAAAGGAAAACCGTGAAAATTTCAAATCTTTTTAAAATCCTGATGCTCTTGACTTTGGTGTCGAGTGAAGCCGTGTGGGCTACCCCGCTGAAAATCGATACTGCCAAAAGTACGGTATCGGCTGTGTTCAAGCAAATCGGCGTTGCGGTGGAGTCTCGCTTCATGAAATTCGGCGCGCAAATTGATTTTGATGCTGCCAGTCCGGATACATCGAAAGCCAGTGTGGATATTGATATCGCCAGTTTTGATCTCGGTGACCCAGACTACAACCGGGAAGTACTCAAAAAAGAATGGTTCAACGCAGCGCAGTTTCCGAAAGCCAGTTTCGTATCCACCAAAATCCGTGGCAATGGCTCGGGCAAGCTGGAGGTCAGCGGGAAACTCACCATCAAAGGCAAGACGACCGACGTAAGTTTTCCGATGTCAGTCAAAAAAGAAGGCGCAGTACAAGTATTCGAAGGCAATCTGCCGATCCGACGGTTGACATTCAATATCGGAGATGGCGAGTGGAAAGATACCAGCGTGGTAGCTGACGAAGTCGTGATAAGGTTTCGTGTCTACGCAAAACCTTAGAACCTGTCTCGTTAGATCGCTGGCGTTGTTAAGCCACCTTGCAACTGATTTCACCCAAAAAGCTGTCAATAATCACGCATTAATTCCTAAAAACCAGAGAGGAAACCCCCATGAATTTCAAGACCCTTATTATTTCCGCAGTACTGTCCATCGCCGCCTCATCGGCCGGCGCGCAGACCTATAACATCGACCCCGGTCACACCTATCCCAGCTTCGAAGCGGATCACCTGGGCATTTCATTCTGGCGCGGCAAATTCACCAAGACCACGGGCAAGGTCGTTTTGGATCGCGCGGCCAAGACAGGTAGTATCGATATTGTCATTGATGCCAACACCATCGATTTTGGTCACGCAAAAATGAATGATCATGCGCGTGGCAAAGACATGTTCAACGTTGAAAAATATCCTACGGTGACTTACAAGAGCACGTCACTGAAATTCGATGGCGATAAACTCGTTGGCGTAGAGGGCGAGATGACCATGATGGGCGTGACCAAGCCGATGGCACTGAAGATCAATTCATTCAAGTGCATCATGCATACTATGCTGAAAAAAGAAGTTTGTGGCGCAGATGCTTCCGGCATGTTCGATCGCAGCGATTTTGGTCTGACCTATGGCTTGCCGCGCTTCGCACCGGAAGTCAAACTGGCGATTCAGGTTGAGGGCGTCAAGGCTGACTGAGCAAGCTGACACAAGTAAAAAAACGGC
>JBIIEY010000089.1:0-7289 GCA_044237595.1 Burkholderiaceae bacterium
AGCTGGGCGAAGCTAAAACAGAAGCCATCGTTAAAAGCTGGGTCGCTAATTTGGCGACCGATGTCTTCCCCGATGACACCGCATTACTGAAAGCCATTGCTGCTGGCCAGTGCGAGGTTGGCATCGTGAACACCTATTACCTTGGCCGCTTGCTTGTCAAAGATCCACAGTTCCCGGTAGCGCTGTTCTGGGCCAATCAGAATGGTAGCGGGACGCATGTGAATGTCTCGGGCGCTGGTGTGACACGCCATGCGAAGAATGTCGCGGGTGCGCAAAAGCTCATCGAATATTTGTCGATGGATGCTGCGCAGAATTTCTATGTGGATGAAGATCTGGAATTTCCCGCCAATCCTAAAGTGAAACCCAATTCCATCATCAAGCAATGGGGCCCCTTCAAGCAAAATCTGCTGAATGTTTCCAAGGCGGGTGAGCTGCAGTCCGCTGCAACGCGATTAATGGACCGCGCCGGCTACAAGTAAAAAAATTTCATGATCCACAGCGCTTCAAGGCCAGCCTGGTCAGTGCTGGCGCTCTCGCTGCTCACGCTGGTGCCGCTGGCGGTGGTGATGGGCAGCTGGTTGCAGCCGCAGCCCGAGATCTGGGAACACCTGCGCACTTTCGTCTTACCAGCGGTACTGCAAAACACGCTTTGGATGGCGCTGGGTGTGGGCACGGTGGTCACCTTGCTGGGCGTGTCGCTCGCCTGGCTGACGGCGATGTGCGAATTTCCTTTTCGTCGATTTTTTGCCTGGGCGCTGGTGCTGCCTCTAGCCTTGCCCTCCTATGTGCTGGCGTCGGTCATGGTGGGGCTGCTGGACTACAGCGGTGTCGTGCAAACTTCGTTGCGGCAGTGGTTCGGTCCCTCTGCAGCGCTGCCCTCCATACGATCGATCACAGGCGCGATACTGGTCTTTGGTTTAGTGCTCTATCCCTACGTGTACTTGCTGGCACGTCAGGCCTTTATTACGCAGGGACGGCGTGCGATGGAAGCGGCGCAAACGCTGGGGATGCGACGCAGTACCGCTTTTTTCAAAGTGGCTTTACCGATGGCGCGTCCGTGGTGGGCTGCAGGCATCACGCTGGCGCTGATGGAAATGCTGGCTGATTTCGGAACCGTCGCGATATTCAATGTTGACACCTTCACCACTGCCATTTACAAAGCCTGGCTTAATCTTTTCAACCTACCCGCTGCATCGCAGCTTGCGTCATTGCTGGCCGTAACCGTCCTCTTACTGGTGTGGCTGGAGCAGCGCGCGCGCGGGCAGCGGCTTTATACCGCCACTGGTGCCACCGCGCGCGCGTCTCAGCAAGAACGCATTGCACTGCGAGGCGCTACGGCGGCGATGGCATTCATTGGGTGTACGCTGGTTTTAGTATTTGCATTCATCGTTCCCGTTTTACAGCTTTTGCAGTGGGCGCTTGCAGTCGCTCCCAGCGATTGGGATACGCGATATTGGGGATTCATCGGTCACTCGCTACTCCTGGCGGCGCTCGCTGCCTTGCTGGTCGTGGCGGCCGGATTATGGATGGCTTATGCGCAGCGCCAGCATCCGGGTCGTCTGACGCAAGGATGGGTGCGCTTGTCGACGCTGGGTTATGCATTGCCGGGCATGCTGTTGTCGGTGGGTTTGTTTGTGCCTGTTGCATGGTTGGACTTGCAGCTGATGCCTCTCTGGCAGTCCTGGGGTGTGATACCCGCGCCTGTCATCAAGGGAACGCTGGCGGTGATGCTGCTCGCACTCGCGGCGCGTTTCATGGCAGTGGGCTTTGAACCCATGCAGGCAGCGATGCAGCGCATCACACCGCATCAGGAACAAGCGGCGCGTAGTCTGGGATTGAATCGCTGGCAAACGCTGCGTCGTTTGCACCTGCCCATGCTGCGCTCTGGCTGGCTGGGTGCGAGCCTGCTGGTGTTTGTGGAAGTGATGAAGGAAATGCCGATCACGCTGATGACGCGTCCCTTTGGCTGGGACACGCTGGCGGTTCGTGTGTTTGAAATGAGTTCGGAGGGTATGTGGGAACGAGCAGCATTGCCTAGCCTGTGTATCGTTGCAGCAGGTATTTTGCCGGTAATTTTGCTGGTGCGGGAAACTGAAAAATGAATCGAGTCAATCAAGGCGATATAAAAATCTCGGCACTGGTACTGGAAGCGCTGACGCTGTCTTATCACTCGCGTTCCGTAACTCAGCGTGTGGTGCAGGATTTATCAATTGATGTGAGTCGAGGTGAGATCATCAGTCTGCTCGGCCCATCAGGCTGCGGCAAGACGACAGTGCTGCGCGCCATCGCCGGATTTCAGCCGGTGCAATCGGGCCGTATCGTTCTGATGCAGCGTGAGGTCAGCAGTCCTTCCGTTCACGTACCTCCCGAGCGTCGCAAGATTGGTATGGTGTTTCAGGACTATGCATTGTTTCCTCACCTGGATGTCGCGGACAATGTTGGTTTTGGTTTGCATGCGATGACCACTGCAGAGCGTCAACATCGCGTCGCCGAGCTGCTGCAGCTAGTTGGCATGAGCGAGCTTGCGCATCGCTCGCCGCATGAGCTCTCAGGGGGGCAGCAGCAGCGGGTGGCTTTGGCCCGTGCGCTTGCTCCACGTCCGGAGCTGTTGTTGATGGACGAGCCTTTCTCCAATCTGGATGTCGAATTGCGTGAGCGGTTGGCAATCGAAGTCCGCGATCTTCTCAAGCAGACCGGCACGACCGCCATTTTCGTCACTCATGATCAGCATGAAGCTTTTGCGGTGGCTGACCGTATCGCAGTACTTGCTGAGGGACGTTTGCAGCAGTGGGGTACGGCAATGGATCTATATCATCGACCTGCCAATCGTTTTGTGGCGGGATTCATCGGTGAAGGCGTGATGCTGTCAGGTGTCGTTGGTGCTGATGGTTATCTGGATAATGCGCTTGGAAAATTTCCCTGTGATTTATCAGACATATCCTTGAAAACAGGTGATCGGGCTGAGATGCTGGTGCGACCCGATGACATTCAGCATGATGACGATAGTTCGCTCAAGGTGCGTGTTGTCAGTAAGGCATTTCGCGGCGCACAGTTTCTTTACACTCTGGCCTTGCCTAATGGGCAGCATCTGATCTCGCTGGTGCCCAGCCATCACGATCATGCGATCGGCGAATTGATTGGTATACGTATGGAAATTGATCACGTTATTTTTTTTCCGATATTGCAATAGATTCTGCTGCGTTACTCCAATAGGCATTTTTCTTTGATTGTTGATTTTTTCGGCCTTTGTATCATTCGCTGATTAATATGAATCGACTTTCATGCTGCGGCCTGCGGAACCATTGATGCCTTTTCGGCTTCGAATCTGAAACAATCAACAGCTTTCAGATATCGGTTGAACGAATTGAATTGGTGCCGACAATATCTCGAAAAATATTTTAAGAGAATTCAAAATGAATCCATGACAATATATGCATGGATGATTGGTCTATTAGTTCTTCTGGTTTTATTGTGGGTGACTACGGAATTATCGCTGCAGCAGGAAGAAGATCGAGTTCGATCGTACACGATAAATCAGGCAACTTCGCTGACAAACTCATACGCAACACAGCTGACGTTTCTGGCTGAGCAAATGAATCAGATTCTTCTGGGTATTCATGCGAGATGGCAGGATACGCCACATTTTCTGGATCTGGCGCGTGATCGACAGCGTGGACTTTTTCCAGAAAGAGATGAATTCTTTATCTTTGTCCTTGATCAGCAAGGTCGGCTGATGAAGACTTCCGGTATCCCGAACGAGCGCTATGATTTTTTCAAGGATGGTTATTTTGAAACGCACAAAAATTCCTGCTGCACGGGTCTTCTAATCACAATAAAGCACCTAGGTCCGACTATCAATGACAAAGTCATTTATTTTTCCCATCGTTTGAGTCATCGTGATGGCAGATTTGGCGGTGTGGCGGTGATATCGGTCCGCCCAGAATTTTTGGCGACATTCCAAGATGAGCCATTGCGTAATACCCGCGATTTTGTGAGCGTACGATTGATTAGTGGTGAGTTGCTGGCGACGCGAACCAGTAAAAGCCATAACGGGAAGAGCGTTTATTACGTACAAGAACCCCACTTCTCGCGATTTCAGGGTATCCGACTTGAACCCGGAACGAAATTTCGTGACAATAAATCACGCTACGTCGCCTGGCGAAAATTGAAGGAGTATCCGCTGGTTGCTCTGGCAGGCTTGGCGGAAGAAGATGCTTTGGCGGGATATCACGCACTTTCACGAAATTATCGTTTGACTGCGACAACGGCCAGTGTTTTGTTTCTGATCTTTGCTGCGGTCGGTATGTGGTTCTCTGAAAGACTGGCCGTCAGGCGACGCGCTGAAGAGAATGTACGATCAACTTATCGCATGGCCACGGATGCAGCCAACGAAGGTTTCTATATGCTGCGACCCGTATTTTCCGACACGGGGTCTCTCATTGATTTTCAAATTGAAGATTGTAACGATCGCGCGGCCATATTGCTTGGATCAACGCGTGCGCTTCTGACAGGTAGGCTGGCCAGTCAAGCCATGCAGCACAAACTGCACGAAGACTTGATAGAAATCTGTCGTCGTGCGCTCGAGTTGGGTATGTATGAAGACGAATTTCGTGTGCCGGCCCAAGGAGGTCTGGATGCAGGTTGGGTCTATCGCCGCGCTGTTCACTCAGGCGCCGGCATTGCACTAACCCTGCGAGATATTTCCGAACTAAAGGCACATGAGCAGACGTTGGCCGATCTTGCCAATAAGGATGCACTGACATTGCTGCCTAATCGTCGCTGGCTAAGTGATTTTCTCCCGGATGCTGTACAAAGGGCAAAGCATCATGGCAGTCGTCTGGCTGTATTTTTCATCGACCTGGACAACTTCAAACTCATCAATGACTCACTCGGGCATCAGTCGGGGGATGAATTACTGGCGCAGGCCGCGAATCGCATTTGCCATGCCGTACGAGTCAGCGATCAAGTGGTTCGACTTGGTGGTGATGAATTCACGGTGGTCCTTGAACATGTTGGCGGCAATCAGGATATCGCTCGTGTAGCTGACAGTATCATCCGCGTCTTGAGCGAGCCGTTTACGCTGAGCGCTGGCGCAGATAATCGAGTCTCCGCCTCCATAGGTATTAGTGTTTATCCCAATGACGGTCGAGATGCTGATACTTTGCTCAAGCACGCTGATGTCGCGATGTATGCAGCCAAAGCAGAGGGCAAGGCGCGACATCATTTTTATCATCCTCGGCTTTCGGATGCAATCCTGTTACGGCTGAGCAAAGAGCACGCATTACGGCAAGCGATAGATAACGATGAATTTGTCGTTTACTTTCAGCCTCGTGCAGCGACGCAAACAGGCCATCTCTGCAGTCTTGAAGCGTTGCTGCGGTGGCGTCATCCGGAGCTGGGGCTGGTTCAGCCGCTGGATTTTATTGATGTAGCAGAAGATGCGGGTCTGATAATTTCCATAGGTGAGACGGTGATAGAGAAGGTGGCGAAGCAAATTGATGACTGGCGTAGTCGGGGCGTGCGAGTGGTACCTGTTTCCGTCAATATTTCGCCCTATCAGCTGCATTCAGGAACAACGGCCGCTTATTTTGAAAAAATAGTGGAGCAATATCAGCTTCCTGCGCACTTGCTTGAAATCGAAGTTACCGAGTCCGCAGTCGTAGATCGCAGTATGGTGGTCTCAAGTGAGCTCGATGCCTTGCGCAAGCAAGGAGTGCGATTGATGATTGATGATTTTGGTGCAGGCTATTCATCACTGGCACAATTGCACAGACTCGATGTCGATGTACTGAAAGTCGATCAGGCTTTCACGCGGGCGCTGGCGGAAGGATCTGAAGGGGAAATTGTGTACCGCGCTGTCGTATCAATGGCGGTAGCACTCGATATGCAAGTGGTCGCTGAGGGTGTGGAAACGCTGACCCAGCTGAAGTTGTTGCAAAAGATTGGGTGTCACGAAATACAAGGCCATATCGTGTCATGTGCCTTGCCCGCAGCGGAGATTGAGTTTTTTTTGAAAAAAACGATCATGCCACCTTTTGATCGGCTGCCTGAGTTGCCTGATGTCTGACAATGTCAGCAAGTACGCAATTGAATTCTCTGGTCCCTTGTAAATTGAAACCTTGCAGGAGGTTGATGCTCTCCGGTAAAGCACGAGTGTTCAACTCCCCCTCCGCAGTCTGCATTCTGTCTTGCAAGCCGGCGTAGTTTCCCTTGTGGCCAGCACATTGCGCCCCCGACACTTGGGGCCGGGCTGACCTTGAAAAAACTGTGCACCTAAGACCGTCATACCAGCAAGAGCTGGGCTCCAGTGTCGTTCGACATACAGCGGCTGGCGATGAAAATGAAAATTCGAAATTTCTATGACTCGGATCCATTTTCACCGGCGAGTAAAGTGCAATCCGATATTTTTGACGACCTGAAAGCAGGGTAGGAGCAGCAAACCGACGAAGAAGCTACCCAACCAGGCTTGCGCGCTCATGGGCGTGAAACGAAATGGCTCAGCTAGCACCGGGATGCAAGTGATAGCGGCCAGAGCCAGTAGCGTAATACCCAATACCCATAGTGAGGTGGGAGTTAGCTGATACCAGAGGCGCTGCCATTCTTTTCGCGCTGAACGACTGGGCAGTATCAGGGCCGCATTGGCCGTCACCAGAATTACAAAAGCTGCCGTAGCGGCGGTAGCAGCTGCAAACTCTTGCGATAGTAACCAAGTATAGATGCCGAATATGACTGCAGTGGTTAAGCTGCCATAAGCGACACCTCGCAAGATATGCTGACTGGACAGCAGCGCCTCGCCACTGTGACGTGGAGGGCGATTCATGAGATCTGCATCAGCCTCTTCGGCTTCAAATACAATGGAGCAGGCTGGATCGATGACCAGTTCCAGAAAGGCGATGTGCAGTGGCGCTAATATCAGTGGCAGCCCAAAGAGCACCGGGAGTAACGCCAAACCGGCGATGGGGATGTGTACCGCCAGTGTATAAATCATGGCCTGTCGCATATTCGCGAAGGTGCGCCTTCCCATGCGAATCGCCTGCACGATGGAATCAAAGTCATCTTTGAGTAGCACCAGCGAGGCTGCTTCGCGTGCCACATCGGTGCCGCGTTGTCCCATCGCGATACCAATATGTGCGGCCTTGAGTGCCGGTGCATCATTCACGCCATCGCCTGTCATCGCAACCACATGACCTTGCGCTTTCAAGGCTTCGACCAATGCCAGTTTTTGCGCGGGCCTGATGCGAGCGAAGATATTGATCGTTGCTGCACGTTCTGCAAGTTCATCCTGGCTC
>JBIIEY010000090.1:0-7285 GCA_044237595.1 Burkholderiaceae bacterium
CGGTGGCCCGATGCGGGCGATTTTTGAGGTGATGGGCGTGACAAACGTTGTGGCGAAATCGAATGGTTCCACCAATCCGTACAACATGGTTCGTGCGACGTTGAATGGCTTAGCCAAGATGAGCACGCCATCCGAAATTGCTGCGAAGCGCGGCAAGACGGTCGAGGAAATCCTGGGCTAAGGTGATCAATATGGCAAACACAATCAAAGTCAAACTGGTCAAAGGTCTCATCGGAACGCGCGAGTCACATCGTGCCACCGTACGTGGTCTGGGCTTGCGTCGTGTGAATTCCGTATCGGAACTCGAAGACACGCCAGCAGTCCGCGGCATGATCAACAAAGTATCGTATCTCGTGAAAGTGGTCTCGTAAGCATCGCTTGCGAACGGAGCAAATATGGAACTCAACACTATTCAACCAGCAGCCGGTGCAAAGCACGCCAAACGTCGTGTGGGCCGCGGCATAGGATCCGGTCTGGGCAAAACCGCCGGTCGTGGTCACAAGGGTCAGAAGTCCCGCGCAGGTGGCTTCCACAAGGTCGGCTTCGAAGGCGGCCAGATGCCATTGCAGCGCCGCCTTCCAAAGCGCGGTTTTAAATCCCAATCCAAGCCCTTCAAGGCCGAGGTTCGCTTGTCCGATCTGGCAAAGCTGCCAGTTGCAGACATTGATATCTTGGCGCTGAAGCAAGCGGGATTGATTTCCGAGCTTGCGCGTGTTGTGCGTGTGATCAAGGCCGGTGAGCTGTCAAAGAAAGTTACGCTGAAAGGCGTAATTGCGACCAAAGGCGCCAAGGCAGCTATCGAAGCCGCCGGTGGTTCGGTCGAATAAGCAGGGTATATCAGGAACAACGTGGCAACTTCACCCAAACTCGCGAAAAGCGCTGCAAGCGGATTCCCTTGGGGTCGCCTGTGGTTTTTGCTCGCCGCGCTGGTGGTGTTCAGGATAGGTGCGCACATACCTGTGCCCGGTATCGATCCTGTGCAACTTGCTGCATTGTTCAACCAGAACCGTGGTGGCATTTTGGGCATGTTTAACATGTTCTCAGGTGGTGCTCTGTCGCGTTTCACGATTTTTGCGCTCGGCATCATGCCGTACATTTCTGCATCGATCATCATGCAGCTTCTGTCGGTTGTTTCGCCCCAGCTGGAAGCATTGAAGAAAGAGGGCGAGTCCGGTCGCCGAAAGATTACGCAATACACGCGCTACGGCACACTGGTACTGGCCACTTTCCAGGCCCTCGGCATCGCGATTGCGCTCGAGTCTCAAGCTGGGTTAGTGATAGATCCGGGCTTTGCGTTTCGTTTTACGACCGTCGTGACCTTGGTGACGGGTACGATGTTCCTGATGTGGCTGGGCGAGCAGATCACCGAGCGTGGTTTGGGCAACGGTATTTCCATCATCATTTTTGCAGGCATCGCGGCTGGTTTACCCAACGCGCTGGGTGGCTTGTTCGAACTCGTTCGGACTGGTTCAATGTATGCACTGACGGCGATTTTGATATGCGTGGTTGTCGCACTGGTGACTTATCTGGTTGTCTTCATCGAACGGGGTCAACGCAAGATCCTGGTTAACTATGCCAAGCGCCAGGTTGGTAACAAGATTTACGGAAGCCAGAGCAGTCATTTGCCGCTCAAGCTGAATATGGCTGGTGTTATTCCACCCATCTTTGCTTCTTCGATCATTCTGTTTCCAGCGACGATTACCAGTTGGTTCACTTCGGGGGAAACGGACAGTGCGGTCGTTCGCTTTCTGAAAGATTTGGCTGCATCAATGGCGCCGGGCGAACCGATTCACGCTTTGTTGTATGCCGCAGCGATTATTTTCTTTTGCTTTTTTTACACGGCACTTGTGTTCAATAGTAAAGAAACAGCGGACAACCTGAAGAAAAGCGGTGCCTTTGTGCCCGGTATTCGGCCTGGTGAGCAGACTGCACGTTACATCGACCGCATACTGACCAGACTGACGCTTGCAGGCGCTGTCTATATTACGTTGATCTGCTTGTTGCCAGAGTTTCTGATCGCACGCTGGAATGTACCGTTCTATTTTGGTGGTACTTCATTGTTGATTATTGTGGTGGTCACCATGGATTTCATGGCGCAGGTACAAAATTATGTGATGTCGCAGCAGTATGAGTCCTTGCTGCGCAAGGCGAATTTCAAGGGCGGCATTGCGCCCCGTTGATTGAGAGGAATAAGCACTTTATATGTCCAAAGATGACGTGATTCAGATGCAAGGCGAGATTCTGGAAAATCTCCCAAATGCGACCTTCAGGGTCAAGCTGGAAAACGGGCATGTGGTTTTGGGACATATTTCGGGAAAAATGCGAATGAACTACATCCGCATTCTTCCGGGTGACAAGGTTACGGTGGAGTTGACGCCGTATGATTTGAGCAGGGCGCGGATTGTGTTCCGCACGAAATAATTGGCGTACTTACAAGACGGAAAGAAAGAGGGCTACCATGAAAGTGCTCGCATCAGTAAAGCGGATTTGCCGCAACTGCAAAATCATCAAGCGCAAAGGCGTTGTTCGCGTCATTTGCACCGAGCCGCGCCACAAGCAGCGCCAGGGTTAATTAACGTTATTGACTGAGGAATAACGAATGGCACGTATTGCAGGGGTCAACATCCCCAACCACCAGCACACCGTGATCGGCTTGACGGCGATCTATGGCATCGGACGTCCACGCGCAGAGGTGATCTGCTCGGTGACGGGTGTACCGACCAACAAAAAAATAAAAGATCTCGACGACAACGAGCTCGAAAAGCTGCGCGATGAGATTGGTAAATTCATCGTCGAGGGCGATCTGCGTCGTGAATTGTCGATGAACATCAAGCGTTTGATGGATCTCGGTTGCTATCGCGGTATGCGGCATCGGAAAGGTTTGCCGTGCCGTGGCCAGCGTACCCGTACCAACGCACGTACCCGCAAGGGTCCGCGCAAAGCCGCGCAATCGCTGAAGAAGTAATCCTGTAGCGGATTCAAGGAAAAGACCATGGCAAAATCACCGAATAACGCCGCATCAGCGCGCGTTCGCAAGAAAGTTAAAAAGAACGTTGCTGAAGGCATTGCGCACATTCACGCATCCTTCAACAACACCATCATTACGATCACCGATCGTCAGGGTAATGCATTGTCCTGGGCGACTTCCGGTGGCGCTGGTTTCAAGGGCTCACGTAAATCCACGCCGTTCGCGGCACAGGTTGCTGCTGAGGCTGCGGGCAAAGTTGCTGTCGAATGTGGTGTGAAGAATCTCGAAGTGCGCATCAAGGGTCCAGGCCCTGGTCGCGAATCGGCTGTTCGTGCGCTCAATAATTTGGGCATCAAGATCACCCAGATTCAGGATGTGACGCCGGTTCCGCATAACGGCTGCCGTCCACCCAAGCGTCGCCGTATCTGATTTGTTTATCTGGCAGTACCCGAAGGTAGCCCGCCGTCACTGGCGGGTTTTGTTCTGAAGACCACTGTTCGGCAGCAGGCAGGCCGAACTTGCGCCTGATGGAAAAATGATTTCCATCTTCGGCGTTAAACGATAAGGAAAAATCGTGGCACGTTATATTGGACCTAAAGCAAAACTCTCCCGCCGTGAAGGCACCGACCTGTTCCTCAAGAGCGCTCGTCGCTCGCTTGATTCCAAGTGCAAACTGGATTCCAAGCCAGGTCAACATGGCCGTACTTCCGGTGCTCGCACCTCGGATTATGGCAACCAGCTCCGTGAAAAGCAGAAGGTCAAGCGCATGTACGGCGTGCTTGAGCGTCAGTTCCGCCGTTATTTCGCAGAAGCGGATCGCCGCAAAGGTAACACTGGTGAAATGCTGCTGAAACTGCTCGAGGCTCGGCTTGACAATGTGGTTTATCGCATGGGGTTCGCTTCGACCCGCGCCGAGGGCCGTCAGCTGGTATCGCACAAAGCCATCACCATCAACGGCAATGTCGTCAACATCCCTTCTTATCAAGTCAAGGTCGGTGACGTTGTAGCGATTCGTGAAAAAGCGAAAAAACAGGTGCGTATCGCTGAAGCCTTGTCGCTGGCTGAGCAGTCCGGCTTCCCGATGTGGGTGTCGGTCGATGCGAAGAAGATGGAAGGCTCACTCAAGTCTTGGCCTGATCGCTCGGACTTCAATCAAGAAGTCAACGAGTCCCTGATCGTCGAACTGTATTCCCGATAATTTCCCCGGCATGGGCCGCAGTGCGGCCTGTGCCTTTCGATATGCCATCAGCCTTATCGGTGTAATGAGCCGAGGGTATTGAAAGGACATTCATGCAAAACAATCTCTTGAAACCCCGTATCATCGAAGTCGAGCCTCTGGGCCCTGGCCATGCCAAGGTAGTGATGGAGCCGTTCGAGCGTGGCTACGGCCACACGCTAGGCAATGCCCTGCGCCGCGTGCTGCTGTCTTCCATGGTTGGTTATGCACCAACCGAAGTCACAATTGCCGGTGTCGTGCATGAGTACTCGTCACTCGACGGCGTGCAGGAAGACGTTGTTGACATCCTCCTGAACCTCAAAGGCGTGGTGTTCAAACTTCACAATCGCGATGAAGTCACGCTGACCCTGAAGAAAGAGGGTGAAGGTCCTGTTCTCGCTTCCGATATCGACCTCCCGCACGATGTTGAGCTGATCAATCCGAATCATGTGATCGCCCATCTGACCCCTGGCGGCAAATTGGATATGCAGGTCAAAGTCGAAAAAGGCCGCGGCTATGTGCCGGGCAACGTGCGCCGTCTTGCAGAAGATGCGAACAAAACCATCGGCCGTATCATCCTGGACGCTTCGTTCTCGCCTGTTCGCCGTGTTTCCTACGCAGTGGAATCTGCACGGGTCGAGCAGCGTACCGATCTCGACAAATTGGTCATCAACATCGAAACCAATGGCGTGATCATGCCGGAAGAAGCGATCCGTCAATCCGCACGTGTGCTGGTTGATCAGCTCAATGTCTTTGCCGCACTCGAAGGAACCGAAACGGCTGCCGAAGCACCATCGCGTGCGCCGACCGTCGATCCTATCCTGTTGCGTCCTGTCGACGATCTGGAGCTCACCGTACGTTCTGCGAACTGCCTCAAGGCAGAGAACATCTACTACATCGGTGATTTGATCCAGCGTAGCGAAAATGAGCTCCTGAAAACACCGAATCTGGGTCGTAAATCGCTCAATGAGATCAAGGAAGTCTTGGCCTCACGCGGTCTGACTTTGGGTATGAAACTGGAGAACTGGCCACCTGTTGGCTTTGACAAGTAATTTATTCAACATGCACCGGCCCGCGCCGGCCTCACGGTCGGCGATAGAAGAGCTGGATATATAAAACTGTAAAGGAAATATCATGCGTCATCGTCACGGACTTCGTAAGCTCAATCGCACCTCGTCACATCGCCTTGCCATGCTGCGCAACATGACGGTCTCTCTGCTTCGTCATGAAGCAATCAAGACTACACTTCCTAAAGCCAAAGAGCTGCGTCGCGTTGTAGAGCCCATTCTGACTCTGGGCAAAACGGATACTCTCGCCAACAAGCGCCTTGCGTTCAATCGTTTGCGCGATCGCGAGATGGTGGTCAAGCTGTTCGCGGAGCTCGGCCCGCGTTATGCGACACGCAATGGTGGTTATCTCCGTATCCTGAAAATGGGTTTCCGTCAGGGCGATAACGCACCGATGGCTTTCGTCGAACTGGTAGATCGTCCGGATCACACGACAGCCGTTGAGGACAATAGCGGCGAGTAAGCCCGTTGCGTGACTCATTCCATAAAAGCCAGGGTAAGCCTGGCTTTTGTTTTTTAATGTTTTGAAATGCAACTTCATCGACGGCGCGAACCCGGCGCTTTTGGTTTTTAATACGCTTTATTGATCACAGAGTCATCTTTACAACTGAATGACTATTCTCACCGTCAAAGATCTTTATAAATCATATGGTGATGGCGATACTCGCCACACGGTGGTCAATGGCATCTCATTTTCGCTCGAGCGAGGACAATGTTTCGGTCTGCTGGGACCCAATGGTGCTGGCAAAACAACCACATTGCGGCTTTGTCTCGGTCTGACGGTGCCTGACCGGGGCAGTATCACGCTCGTTGGGCACGAGGTACCCGCTGACGCGCGGCAAGCTCGCTTGCGTATAGGCGTAGTGCCGCAGATGGACAGTCTTGATCCGGATTTCACTGTCGAAGAGAATATCTATGTCTACGGTCGTTACTTCGGCATGAGCCGCGCGCAGGTCCGCGAGCGTATTGACTGGCTGCTGGATTTCTCCAGCCTCACAGCCAAGCGACACGCGCGCATAGGCGAACTCTCCGGCGGTATGAAACGGCGTTTAACGCTGGCACGCGCGCTCGTTAACGATCCAGATCTTATCTTCATGGATGAACCCACGACGGGTCTTGATCCCCAAGCACGACATTTGATCTGGGAGCGCTTGAAAGCTTTGCTCGCTGAAGGCAAGTCACTGCTGCTGACAACGCATTTCATGGATGAAGCCGAGCGCCTTTGCGATCGGTTAGCTGTTATTGATCACGGCCGGTTGATCGCCGAAGGAACGCCGCAGGCGCTGATCGCAGAGCATATCGAATCACAAGTCGTCGAAGTCTATGGAGATAATGCGAGTCAGTGGGCTGATAGCGCAAATCATCTGGCTGATCGTATCGAATTCAGTGGTGAGACTGCATTTTGCTATACCGATCATCCTGATTCACTTTTGCAAAATCTCGCAGGTACCCAAGGCCTGCGTTATCTTCACCGCCCTGCGAATCTCGAAGATTTATTTCTGAAGTTAACCGGTCGTGATATGCGAGACTGAGAATCTGACCATGGCATCTATTTACTATCAGGCACCCCGATTCAGTCTGCGCTTTGTGCCGGTCTGGCAGCGCAATTTTCTCGTCTGGCGCAAGCTGGCCTTTACCAGCGTCGTCGGCAACATCGCCGAGCCATTGATCACCTTGGTAGCGTTTGGCTACGGACTTGGAAGCATGCTGCAGAGTATCGATGGCGTGCCGTATATCGAATACCTTGCCAGCGGCGCGATTTGCATGTCCGTGATGATGGCAACGACGTTTGAAGCGCTCTACTCCGCTTTCTCTCGCATGCATGTGCAAAAAACCTGGGATGCCCTGCTCAATACGCCGCTGGATCTTGATGACATTGTCCTCGCTGAAATGCTCTGGGCTGCCAGTAAATCGCTGATCTCCGGGATTGCTATCCTTTTGGTACTGCTTGGTTTGGGTATTGGATGGCATCCCGGGTCCTTGCTGGTACCACCGCTGCTGTTTCTGGTCGGTGTCACCTTTGCATCGGTAGCG
>JBIIEY010000091.1:0-7213 GCA_044237595.1 Burkholderiaceae bacterium
ATGCCGAGAATGGCAAGGCGACTGGCGATGATGCTTCAGAAGCCTCGGGATCGCCGAAAGATGACTGATTCAGAGGCTCGAACAAAAAGTCGCTAGCGTTGTTGCATCGCTTTGTCATACGAGTGTACTGTCTGCAGCAGCACGCTTGGCCAGGCGCTATTTGTTAGAGTCTCTAAGTATCCCGAAAGCCAAACAGGGAATGAGGTCCTGATCGACGTTATCTTTTTCTGTCGAACAGAAATTTGTCGGGCACTTTTTACTGCCGCTGCCCGAAAATAAAAAAGACCAGTCAGCAGACTGATCTAAGTTATTGGATCTAATGGTCGGGGCGGCGGGATTCGAACTCGCGACCCCTTGCACCCCATGCAAGTGCGCTACCAGGCTGCGCCACGCCCCGACGAGTTTCGAATTATAGCAGAGCCTGTTCGCCCGGATACTTCACCCTCGAGCACATCAATGCAGATGTCCCTGATTTTGTGCCGACTCCTCAGGCATTTCGGCATGGACGATGTCCTCGGCTGAATCGCAAAATAAGGGGGAGCCGCAATCATCGCAAAACTCGGGCGGGAAAACAGTATCGATTTGCTGTACGCGGGTTACCCCTGCCTCTCTGAGTACAGCGATGATTTGTTGTGTCGGTGACTGCGGTGTGTGTATGCCGAGTCGACGAGTGCTGATTGTGGCGATATAGTCTTCTGCGCTTTCGTCGTCATACAGCGGCCAAACCACACCGTAGTAAACATCCGTGTTGCCGACGACCCCAAAACTGATCCTGAGCTCATCCACTCGCATGCCATTGGATTCATCACCAAAGCCGGCAATGACGACCTCAAGTTGACCGGGTTCAGTCGCGAGCGCTGTGATCAGGTAGTTGACCGCTGCGCGCAATGAGATGGGGCGGATGGCCTTGTCGGCTTCGCGACATGCCACGTAATAGGCACCGGGCAGCAACAGTTCAATACCGCAGCCCGGGAGCAGATTCTGAAGATTGGGACCTGCCTGTGTCTGCCATTGCGTCAGTGCTGCGCTGCTGCTGGACTGGAAGCTGGTACCCGCATCTTCCTCCTGCCAGCGCAGTAATGGATGTCCTTCCTCTGCAGCGACGACCAGCAACAGATACCGCGTGTCCGCGAGAAATGCCGCCGTCTCAGGCAGTGCCTGGGGCGCGTCGGTGGGTTTGCCCGTTAGTGCGGCTTCGCTCATGCGCTGCGTTAGCTGATAAGTCTCGCAATAAGTACGTGGCAACTGGTCGATCGAATACAGTGCTGGTGCAACGGCAGTTCGGGTTCCGGCCGCAAGAATATGACCATTCAGATGGGCTGCGACGGCATGCAGCGCTTCTGGTGCAATGTGGCCGGAAGCAATCGAAAAACGTGTCCAGGCAAGTATGGGCACTGCTATCAGCAGTGCGTCATAAGTTTTACCACCGTGCTCGAGACGGCAGCTTGAGCTGACCGCTTCAATGGCATCAAGCAGAACATCGTAGGCGTCGAGGTCGGTATGAAACAAATGGTCCAGGGCACTGTCGATGGCTTGTTGTTGATTGCCAGCCAGTAATTTCTTTAAAGCCTGATCCAGGCGTATTCCCCAGCCGCGCTCTTCGAGTCGGCTGTAGGCACGTGCAATGGATTGCGCCAGTGAGGCGAGGCGTTGGCTGTCGGCGGAAAATTTACGGGCAGGGGTAGTTTGCAGGCGGCGCATTCGAGGGCAGATCGGTTATGAGGTGAAGGTCCGATTCTAATGGAAGTCACCCGGAAGGGCTTTTGATGTTCGAGAGCTTGCAAACAAAAAGCGCGGACAAGCCGCGCTGGTGCGTCTATCGGTACATCCGAATACTTTATTTCTTCTCCGGCTCTGTCGTAGCAGCAGGTGTTGCGGCAGGCTGGGCATTATCAGCGGCCGGTGCCTCAGTCGCTGGTTTGTTTGCTTCATGCGCTTGCGTTGCGTCATGGCCGGCCGCTTCGCCTTGCATGTCAATGTTGTCGCCCATCTTGAATACGACGGTTAATGCAATCGCGGCAAAAATAATAAAAGCGACGAGAATTTTCCACATAAATGTCTCCGGGATTTTTATTGTCCAGCATTGGGGATGTCAGCCGGCCAACAGCAGCCGGCTGACAAGTTACGCATCAGGCAGCGAGTAATTGGCGCAGCACGAAGGGCAGGATGCCACCATGGTGGTAGTAATCCACTTCGATTGGCGTATCAATACGCAGCAGCAGTTTGACCGGCTGGCTCTGACCGTTTGCACGATGGATCACGAGCGTGACTTCTTGTTGAGGTTTGATGTCATTTTCCAGGCCCAGCAGGTCGTAACGCTCATTGCCGGTAATGCCCAGCGAAGACACGCTGTCGTTGCCGATGAACTGCAGCGGCAGTACGCCCATGCCGACCAGATTCGAACGATGGATACGCTCGAATGATCGCGCAACCACGACTTTAACGCCGAGCAGTTGCGTGCCTTTGGCGGCCCAGTCGCGTGATGAACCGGTGCCGTACTCTTCGCCCGCGAAGATCATGGTCGGTACATCGTCAGCCACGTACTTCATCGCGGCATCGTAGATCGACATTTCCTCACCACTTGGCTGATGAATCGTGAGACCACCTTCGACGCGCGAGCCATCCGGCTGTGCTGGAATCATCAGGTTCTTGATACGCACGTTGGCGAAGGTGCCGCGCATCATGATTTCGTGATTGCCGCGGCGTGAGCCATAGGAGTTGAAGTCAGCTTTCAGTACGCCGTTCTCGAGCAGCCATTTGCCGGCAGGACTGGATTCCTTGATCGAGCCGGCGGGAGAAATGTGGTCGGTGGTAATCGAGTCACCGAACACACCCAACGCACGTGCACCAGTGATACGGGTAGCCGCAGCCTTGGGTTGCATCTCGAAATCACCAAAGAACGGTGGCTCAGCGATGTAGGTGGATTTAGGCCAGTTGTAGACTTCGCCGCTGGCAACGCCACGAATGTCTTCCCATAGCTTGCCCGGTGCGCCTTTGACATCTGCGTAGTTGTCTTTGAAGGTTTTTGCATTCATCGCATACTTCATGAGCTTGTTGATTTCTGCGCTCGTCGGCCAGATGTCGCCAATGTAGATATCACGGCCGTTCTTGCCCTTGCCCAGAGGCTCGGTCATCAGATCGATCGTGACATTGCCGGCGATGGCGTAAGCCACAACCAACGGTGGCGATGCGAGGAAGTTGGCGCGAATATTCGGGTGAATACGCGCCTCGAAGTTACGATTGCCCGACAAGACTGCTGCAGCGACTACGTCGTTTTTAACGATTGCTTCATTCATCGCAGGGGTTAGGTCACCTGCATTGCCGATACAGGTCGTGCAGCCATAGGCAGTCACGCCAAAGCCGAGTTGTTCGAGGTAGGAGAGTAATCCTGCCGACTCAAGGTATTTGGTGACCACACGCGATCCGGGTGCCAGCGAAGTCTTGATGTGGGGTGCCACACTCAGACCTGCAGCGACTGCTTTTTTGGCGAGCAAACCTGCGGCCAGCAACACACTCGGATTCGATGTGTTGGTACATGAAGTGATGGCTGCGATCAGCACGTCACCGTTTTTGAGGTGCACGCCGTCTGCGTTGGTGTACTCGGCGTCGAGATCGTCCGCTTTTTTGTTGAAGCCATTGTCAGCGACAGGCTTGGCAAACAGATCGCGGAAGGTTGATTTCACATGGCCGATTTCGATACGGTCTTGCGGACGCTTGGGACCTGCGAGTGAGGGCGCGACTGAGGTCAGATCGAGCTTGACCACTTTGCTGTAGTCGATGTCGCCGGCTTTCGGAATGCCGAAGAGGTTTTGCGCTTTGAAATACGCTTCGAACGCATCGATTTCTGCCTTGGTGCGGCCAGTGCCGTGGAAATAATCGATGGTGGCTTCGTCCACAGGGAAGAAACCCATGGTCGCGCCGTATTCGGGTGCCATGTTGGCGATCGTTGCACGATCGGTGAGTGATAGTGATGCAGTGCCTTCACCAAAGAACTCAACGAACTTGCCGACGACTTTTTCTTTGCGCAGCATTTCGGTAATCGTCAGCACCAGATCGGTCGCTGTCACACCTTCGCGCAATACGCCAGTAAGGTTGACGCCAACGACATCCGGTGTGAGGAAGTACACCGGTTGACCGAGCATGCCGGCTTCGGCTTCGATGCCGCCCACACCCCAGCCCACCACGCCAATGCCATTGATCATCGTGGTGTGCGAGTCAGTGCCGACCAGTGTATCGGGGTAGTACACGCTGTTGCGATGGTGAACGCCGCGCGCCAGATATTCCAGATTGACCTGGTGAACAATGCCGAAACCGGGAGGGACCACGCCAAAGGTATCAAACGCTTGCATGCCCCATTTCATGAACTGGTAGCGCTCATTATTGCGCTGGAATTCCAGCTTCATGTTCAGATCAAGCGCATTTTTTTCGCGGAAGTGATCGATTTGCACCGAGTGATCAACGACCAGATCCACGGGAACCAGCGGCTCGATGTTTTTCGGGTTCTTGCCCATTTTTTCTGCAACGCCACGCATGGCGGCGAGGTCGGCGAGCAATGGAACGCCGGTGAAGTCTTGCAGCACGACGCGGGCGACTACGAAGGGAATTTCATCGGTGCGCGCGGCATTGGGTTTCCAGTTGGCGAGCTGACGTACATGGGCTTCGGTGACTTTTTTGCCGTCGCAGTTGCGCAGCACTGATTCGAGCACGATGCGGATCGACAAGGGTAATCGATCAATATTTTTACCCAGCGATTTCTGCAAGGCGGGCAGTGAATAGAACTGAGCTTTTTTGCTGCCAGAAAACTTGAATTCTCTGAGCGTATCAAGCGTGTTGTGCGACATGTTCTCTCCTTTTTAAACCGAAAAACCTGCTTCAATTCAGCCGGGAGGAACATGGTTCGATGTCACTCCCCGCTAACGTCTTTGTCGTTGCATGGCGCCTGTGCGACATTCATTCGCGACCGGGGCACCGAGCTTGCGGTCCAACAGCATGGCCTTGGCCGGTATGCTGATCCAGACGAGGCCGCTACCAAAGTGCTCGAAGCGGTGCGCGCCTGTTGTGGTTGGCACTCGTTGCATCTGGTAGGCGTCACCACCCCAGTGCAACTCAATCATGTTGTCCTTGTTCTCGTCTCCGAAAATTGCCATGCGCTTTCCGTACTCGCATGTCATTTCCAAAGCCATCGCACCATCGGATGTCATCAGACTCAGCAAAACAATCACTGCGATTAGGATTGAGCTTCGCATGACGCCTCCCGGGACCATGGTTTAATTACATTAGGGCACCTGCCTCTTCCGGCAAAGACTGCCCGCTTCGTTTTGCTATTTGCAGAACCGCTCCGTCATAGCGACAGGTGCGGTCATGCAGTGTGGATTTGTGCTGATTCGGTTTCGGTTTGGCAGACTTGATCGCATCAACAGCAACGGCCGACGGATCGTCGATATCAGTGTGTCCATTATGCGATGCGATCCTGCCCAGCGCATGACAGGCCGCAGCAATTTTCATTTTGGCATGCGTGGCCCGCGAGTGTCGGAACGAGTCCGAGCTATTTGCCGCCGAATTGTGACTGGTGCTGCAGTGAGCGGCCGCCGAATCCCTCGGCCACAGAGGCAGGCAGACCACCTCGCCGAGTGTCTGGGTGCTCCGAATTTCGTGCAATGCAGCATGCGTTTCGACCGGCACAGGTGGCCGCAGATCGCGTGCCAATGGCTTTCGCATGCGCTTTCCCGATCCTTCATAGTGGTCGCAGACCGGTCGTGATACCGGTACATGCTTTCCCTGAAACAGATCGTCGGAAGGATGCATAGAGAGAGAAGTGATATCCAACAAAAGCGGGCGGTGCATGCTTGGATGCGACCGCCGCCCGTTACGACTTACGGCACAACTTACGACACAAATTAGGATGCAAATTACGGCAACAGATGCTTGACGCCTTCACGTTCTTCCGTGAGTTCCTTGAGTGTGATGTCGATGCGCTCTTTCGAGAACGCGTCGATTTCCAGGCCTTCAACGATTTTGTATTCACCGTTTTCTGTGGTGACCGGAAAGCCGAACATCACATCCTTGGGAATCCCATACGAGCCATCAGAAGGAATGCCCATGGTGGTCCATTTGCCATGAGTACCGAGTACCCAGTCGCGCACGTGGTCGATTGCGGCGTTGGCAGCTGAGGCAGCAGATGAAAGGCCGCGCGCCTCAATGATGGCGGCGCCGCGCTTGCCAACGGTCGGCAGGAAAACGTCTTTGTTCCATGCGTCATCATTGATCATCTGCTTGACCGACTGGCCGTCAATGGTGGCGAAGCGGTAGTCCGCATACATCGTTGGCGAGTGATTGCCCCAGACGCAGAGCTTCTCGATGGAAGCAACTGGCTTGCCGGCTTTTGCAGCGATCTGTGACAACGCGCGGTTGTGATCCAGACGCAGCATCGCGGTGAAATTTTTTGCGGGCAGGCTGGGGGCCGACTTCATCGCAATGTAGGCATTGGTATTAGCGGGATTGCCAACCACCAGCACTTTCACGTTACGCGAAGCGACAGCATCGAGTGCTTTCCCTTGTACGGTAAAAATCTGTGCATTTGCTTCCAGCAGGTCTTTGCGTTCCATGCCAGGTCCACGCGGGCGGGCGCCGACGAGCAGGGCGACATCGGCGTCTTTGAACGCGGTCATTGGGTCCGAGTGCGCGGTCATGCCAGCGAGCAGCGGGAAGGCGCAGTCATCGATTTCCATCATGACACCCTTGAGGGCTTTTTGTGCTTTCTCGTCCGCGATCTCCAGCAATTGAAGGATGACCGGCTGATCCTTGCCAAGCATGTCGCCGTTCGCAATGCGGAACAAGAGTGAGTAACCGATCTGTCCAGCTGCGCCGGTGACGGCAACGCGCATGGGGGCTTTAGCCATGTTCAATCTCCAATGTGGTCGAAATGATAAGGAAGGGCGCAGCGTTGCTGCCAAATTTATGCAAGGGAAACTTTGCTCGCGAGTTTAGGCGCAGGTCTTTAGTCTGTCAATGCGTATCTTATATCTTATATAAGACATATTACTCTACAATTTTCTGGACGTTAAATGCTTATTTGTGGTGAAATTGCTCACCATGAATCAAACCGTCTCTCCGGCCGCTGTACCCGGCTCAGTCGCCAGCGCTGGCAGTCCCAGCGGTGCATCGCCCACGTTCAGTCCGCTCTACCAGCAGATCAAGGCGCTGATTACCCAGA
>JBIIEY010000092.1:0-7190 GCA_044237595.1 Burkholderiaceae bacterium
CGGATACTTCAAAAATTGTGTCATCGTCGGTAGGTGCCACACGCAATGCCACATTCGCCTTGAGCTCACGATCAAGACGCTCACGCAACTGGCGGCTGGTGACAAACTTGCCTTCGCGGCCAGCCAGTGGCGAGGTGTTGACCATGAAGTTCATGGTCAGCGTCGGTTCATCAACGGTCAGCATCGGCAACGCATCCGGTGTATCAACTGCACACACGGTGGTGCCAATGCCCAGTTCTTCAATACCGTTGATCAGTACGATGTCGCCAGCCCAAGCTTCAGCAGCAATTTCGCGCTCCAGACCTTTGAACTTGAGCACCTGATTGACACGTGCCTTGACCGGCGTGCCTTCAGGTCCGTTCATGATCACGACATCCTGCAACGCTTTGACGCGACCGCGGCTGATACGGCCAATGCCGATTTTGCCGACATAGGATGAATAATCAAGGGAGGAAATTTGCAGCTGGAGCGGACCGTCCGGATCATCATCACGCACCGGAACGTGACGCAGGACGGCGTCAAACAACGGCGTCATGTCCCCTTCACGCACATCGGCATCAAGACTGGCATAACCATTCAGCGCGGACGCAAAGACAACCGGGAAATCGAGCTGCTCTTCCGTCGCGCCGAGCTTATCGAACAATTCAAAGGTCGCGTTGATCACCCACTCAGGCCGTGCGCCGGGACGGTCGATCTTGTTGACGACAACGATGGGCTTGAGGCCCAATGCCAGCGCCTTGCGGGTCACGAAGCGGGTCTGAGGCATCGGGCCTTCGACGGCATCAACCAGCAGCAGGACAGAATCCACCATCGAGAGCACACGCTCTACCTCGCCACCAAAGTCTGCGTGGCCGGGGGTGTCAACGATATTGATGTGAGTGCCCTTGTATTCCACCGCGCAATTCTTCGCGAGGATGGTGATACCACGCTCTTTCTCAAGGTCGTTGGAGTCCATTACGCGGGTATCTACCTGCTGGTTTTCGCGGAAGGTGCCCGACTGCCGCAGCAGCTGGTCCACGAGCGTGGTTTTGCCGTGGTCAACGTGGGCAATGATGGCGATGTTGCGCAAAGCGCGGTCGGTGTTTGACATGGGGAGATAGGCCGAAGCAGGAAAACCCGAGATTTTAACACTGAATTATGTCAATTTCGAGAAATTCCTTGCATTTTCAATGAGTTGCGAAAACTTTACTCGCATTTCAAATAAACATCTGGGGGAATAAGAGTGGAAAGAAAGTTACGGAAAAACTGGCTTGTGCCTCTCCTTCATCGATATCAGCCGCTCTGGCTGCAGCATTCCATCCGGGGATACGCTAGCCACCCCGAGCAATACTTGTGCGGCGTCCACCACCTTGACTCGCTCGATTCCGCCGGGGGGATAGTAAACACCCTCCTTACCTAACGCGAGACGTTGCCCTTGCATGAAACGACTAGCCAGCGTGTGCGACAAAACCACAGATAACAATGTTGAAAGTAAACGATCGACCGGCAGAAGACTATTCTTCCTGTCCTCCTGGGACAAAGCGTCCAGAACATCGACAGTCATTGCTTCTTCTATCAATAAATTTCCAACAGAAACACGTCGCAGCGACACCAGATGAGCGCCTGTACCAAGTGCGTGACCAATATCCTCGCCCAGTACCCGAATATATGTTCCCTTACTACAACGAACACGGATCTGGATATCGGGAGAGGTAAATCCGACGAGCTCAAGCTCATGAATAAGCACGGCTCTGGCTACACGCTCCAAGGTCTTGCCTTCACGGGCGTACGCGTATAGCGGTTTACCGTCACGTTTCAAGGCGGAGTACATTGGGGGTATCTGATCGATAGAACCACGAAACTTATCCAACACCGATTCGATTTGAGCTCGTTGTACATTTACTTCGCGGGTTTCGAGCACTTCCCCTTCTGGGTCGCCCGTTGTGGTTGTTATACCCAGACGGATGGTCGCTTCGTAAGTCTTATCGGCATCGAGCAAGTCGCTGGCAAATTTGGTCGCTTCGCCAAAGCACAGCGGCAAGAGGCCTGTCGCAAAGGGATCGAGCGTTCCAGTGTGGCCTGCTTTTTCGGCGTTAAGCAACCACTTGACCTTGGCCAGCGCCTGGGTACTGGAAATGCCTTCAGGTTTATCGAGCAGAAGCACCCCGTGAACTGGGACGCGCTTGCGCTTGGCTGGCTGGCTCATGAATGGGAATTACGTGGAGATAGGCGATTTACTGCTAGTCTGCATCTTTAGCGCGGGTGGCATTAGCCTCGTCGATCAGTTTTGACAAGGCAGCGCCGCGCGAGGTAGAGATGTCATGCACGAAATGCAGTTCAGGAAGAGTATGAATGCTCAATCGCTTACCCAGCTGATTACGCAAAAATCCGGAGGCGGTCTGCAGGCCTTTGAGTGTGTTTTGCACAGCGGCCGGATCATCAACGAGCGTGGTGAAGAAGACTTTCGCGTGCGCGTAGTCCGGGGTTAGTTGGACCTCAGTCAAAGTGACCATGCCGACCCGCGGATCTTTGAGTTCCATGGCAATCAGTTCGGCGAGATCGCGCTGGATTTGATCGGCGACGCGCTGGCCTCGGCCGGGGATGGATTTACTGTGCTTGGCCATGGATGGATAGGGTTCAAAGACGCTGGATCACCCCTTACAGGGCGCGCAATGGCAATACGCCATTACCATTTCGCAGGCAGACCGCATGCAGTCTGAAACACCTGCTACACCCTGCACCGAAATGACAATCCCAAAAGTCAGGATCTTAAAACTGTCACCCCGGTGCAGGCCGGGGCCCAGCGACTTCATTTGTTTTTTATCAAAGCGTACGTGCGACTTCCTGGACTTCGAACACTTCAAGCTGATCGCCTTCTTTGATGTCGTTGTAGTTCTTCAGTGACAAACCGCACTCAAAGCCGGATTTCACTTCCTTCACGTCATCCTTGAAGCGTTTGAGCGAATCAAGCTCGCCGGTCCAGAGCACCACGTTGTCACGCAGGAGTCGAACATGCGCGCCGCGTTTTACCATCCCCTCAAGCACATAGCAGCCTGCAATTGCACCGACTTTGCTGACCATGAAGACCTGACGGATCTCGACCAGACCCAGCGAGTTTTCGCGTTTCTCCGGCGACAACATGCCGCCCATGGCTGCCTTGATTTCGTCAATCGCGTCATAAATGATGTTGTAATAACGGATATCGATGCCGCTGGATTCTGCCAGCTTGCGTGCCGAGGCATCTGCGCGAACATTGAAGCCGATGATGACGGCTTTGGATGCCAGCGCGAGGTTGACATCCGATTCGCTGATACCACCGACGGCAGCATGCACCACTTGCACGCGCACCTCGCTAGTGGAGAGTTTTTGCATGGAGCTGACCAGCGCTTCCTGCGAACCCTGCACATCGGATTTGATGATGAGGGCGAGATTTTTGACTTCGCCTTCGGCCATCTGTTCGAACATGTTTTCGAGTTTGGCGGCCTGCTGTTTGGCGAGCTTCACATCGCGATACTTACCCTGTCTGAACAAGGCGATTTCACGCGCCTTACGCTCATCGGTTAGCACCATAGCTTCTTCACCGGCCGCCGGTACTTCGGTCAGGCCCTGAATTTCGACAGGAATCGAAGGCCCTGCTTCCGTAATTGATTTGCCGTTCTCATCCAGCATTGCGCGAACCCGACCGTAGGAGGACCCTGCGAGTACGATATCGCCACGTCTTAGCGTGCCAGACTGCACCATGATGGTTGCAACTGGGCCACGACCTTTGTCGAGCTTGGCTTCAATAACCAGACCTTTGGCAGGCGCATCGATTGCAGCTTTGAGTTCAAGCACTTCAGCCTGCAACAATACATTCTCGAGCAAGGTATCAATACCTTCGCCAGTTTTTGCAGAGACTGAAATGAAAGGTGATTCGCCACCGTATTCTTCAGGCACCACTTGTTCGGCGACGAGTTCTTGCTTGACGCGGTCGGGATTGGCACCCGGCTTGTCAATCTTGTTGACAGCAACCACAAGCGGCACGCCGGCAGCTTTTGCGTGTGCAATCGCTTCTCTGGTCTGCGGCATCACGCCGTCATCGGCAGCCACCACCAAAATGACGATATCGGTCGCCTTGGCACCACGAGCACGCATGGCAGTGAACGCCTCGTGGCCCGGGGTATCTAGGAAAGTGATCATACCCCGCGGCGTTTCAACGTGATAAGCGCCAATGTGCTGGGTAATCCCACCGGCCTCGCCAGAGGCTACCTTCGCCCGTCGAATGTAATCCAGCAGCGAGGTCTTGCCGTGATCGACGTGACCCATGACGGTCACAACCGGAGCGCGCGGCAGTAACTCAGCGTCGAAGTTCTCCGTACCGACTTCGAGCAGCGCTTCGGGATCGTCGAGTTTGGCAGCGTGTGCAATGTGGCCCATTTCTTCGACCAGGATCATGGCAGTTTCCTGATCCAGTACCTGATTGATCGTGACCATCTGACCCAGTTTCATCAGTTGCTTGATGACCTCGGAGGCCTTGACAGCCATTTTGTGGGCCAGCTCGGCAACGGTAATTGTTTCCGGCACATGCACTTCGCGAACAACGGCTTCGGTGGGTTGCTGGAAATTGGTTTCGCGATCTTCATTGCTAGTGTTACGCCGGCCACGGGGACCTGCGCGCCAGCCATCACGACCGCCGCCACCGCCGGGGCCACGCGTCTTGAGGCCGCCAGGACTGCGTTTCTTGGCGTCGTCCTGCCAGGTTGATGAAACATTGGCGGACTTGATGGATTTCTTCTCGCCGGGTTTTTTGTCGTCTTTTTTCTCGCCGGGCTTTTTATCGGCCGGGCGATGCAAGGTACCTTCGGCACGCGCAACTGGCGCGGCAGGCGCAACGGGTTCGGGGGCTTTGACGACTTTGCGCGGCGTGGCCATCATCAGCTTGATTTGTGCGACTTCATCAGCCACTGCTTTACGCGCCTCTTCGGTGGCGCTGGCACGTTCACTGGCTTCTTTGATCAGCTGCTGGGTTGCCGCACTGGTCGCTTCGGCAGCGACTTCCTGTTGCTGTCCCAAAGCAAGCGCTGCATCAGCAGCTTTTTCGGCTTCGCGCTGGGCTTCGAGTTTGGCAAGTCGTTCCTGCTTTTCGCGCAGATCGGCTTCTTGCCTTGCAATCAGTTCAGCCTGACGGCGAGCTTCCTCGTCGCGCCGCGTCTGCTCGGCTTCGTCGATGATGGGGGCTTTGGGTACTTCAGCTTCCTGTGCGACAGGCGCATCGTCACGCTTGACGAAAGTTCGCTTCTTGCGAACCTCAACCTGAATGGTGCGGGATTTGCCGCTGGAATCGGCCTGTTTGATCTCGGTAGTTTCTTTGCGCGTCAGCGTGATTTTTTTCTTTTCGCCATCGGCCGCAGCACCGTGAACTTTGCGCAAATGCCCGAGCAGCTTGTCCTTGTCTTCCTTGGACAGCGTGTCATCAACCGAGCTTTTGTCGACGCCAGCGTCCTTGAGCTGCTTGAGCAGCAAGTCAGCGGGCATTTTCAGCTCGGTGGCAAATTGGGCGACATTGTTACTTGCCATTCAGTCCTCTTTTCTAGTGATGCTTTTGCGAAGGTGTCATGTCCGAGGTGATTATTTGCTCTCGGCGAGACTCCATACGTGGGCCTGCAGGGCCTTCGCACGGTCATCGTATTTCGCGTCGATCAGTTTCATCTCATCGTCCGTCACATCGCTGAATTCGTGTTCGATCAGCTGGCGAGCACGATCTGCCGACAGCGCCAGAATCGCACCGAATTCATCGTAAGCCAGGCCGGAAAATGCATCCAGAGTTTTCACGCCGGCGAGACCGAGCTTGCCTGCTGTGACACGATCCATGCCCTCAAGATTGATGAGCACGTCTTCCATGCCTTCGAGGCCTTCCTCGGAAGCGATGGCTTCGGTGACGAGAGCATCGCGCGCACGATTGCGAAGCTCGTTCACAGTATCTTCGTCGAAAGCTTCGATTTCCAGCATTTCGGTGATGGGAACATAAGCGATTTCTTCAAGCGTGGAGAAACCTTCTTGCGCAAGAATGTCGGCAACTTCCTCGTCGACATCGAGCTTTTCCATGAACAGCCCGCGAATAACCGCAGTCTCCGAGGCTGCCTTGTCGGCCGACTCTTCAGCGGTCATGATATTGATCTGCCAGCCTGTCAGCTCGCTCGCCAGTCGAACGTTCTGACCACCGCGACCAATCGCGATCGCCAGATTTTCTTCGTCGACTACAACATCCATTGCATGCTTGTCTTCGTCCACCACGATAGACGATACGTTGGCAGGTGCAAGTGCGCCAATGACAAACTGCGCCGGGTCATCCGACCAGAGCACGATGTCCACGCGCTCGCCGCCCAGTTCGCCAGTCACGCTCTGTACCCGCGAGCCGCGCATGCCGACACAGGTGCCGATAGGATCGATGCGTTTGTCGCTGGTGAAGACAGCAATTTTGGCGCGCACGCCCGAATCACGGGCGGCGGATTTGATCTGCAGCAGTCCCTGTTCGATCTCGGGGACTTCGAGCTCGAAGAGCTTCATGATGAATTCAGGTGCCGTGCGCGACAAGATGACCTGAGGGCCGCGTGCATTGCGATCAATACGCAAAATGTAAGCACGTACTCGGTCGCCTATGCGCAAATTCTCTTTGGGGATCATCTGATCGCGCGGTAAACGGGCTTCGATCTTGCCGGATTCAACGATGGCATCACCGCGCTCCATGCGCTTGATGGTACCCGTCACAAGCACGTCGCCACGTTCCAGGAAGTCGGCAAGAATCTGTTCGCGCTCGGCATCGCGAATGCGCTGCAGCACGACTTGTTTGGTGTCCTGAGCAAAGCGACGACCGAACTCTACGGATTCAATCGGTTCTTCGATGTAATCATCAACCTCGATATCTTCAATCTGCTCTTTCGCTTCGAAGAGAAGAATTTCCTGATCCGGCATCTGCAGACCAGCTTCGTCGGGTACGACATGCCAGCGACGGAAAGATTCGAACTCACCGGTCTCGCGGTCGATGGCAACGCGAATATCGACCTCGCCTTCGTAGCGTTTCTTGGTGGCTTGAGCCAGGGCATGCTCAAGCGCTCCGAAGACGACATCCTTGTCGACATTCTTCTCGCGCGCCAGCGCATCGACCAGCAACAAAATTTCGCGACTCATTTACGGCTCCTGAAATCCACTTTGGGCACTAAACGTGCCTTGTC
>JBIIEY010000365.1:0-7168 GCA_044237595.1 Burkholderiaceae bacterium
CAGCCAGAGCTGATGAACAGCCTGCAAACCAAGATGTTCCTGCTCGCAGGCCTGATCGATGCGGCGTTCCTGATCGGTGTTGGTATCGCGATGATGTTCGCGTTCGCAAACCCGTTCGCTGGCTGATTCCATCATTCTCATCCTGCCGGGGATTGCCCCGGCGATCGTTAATTTGAGAAGGAAAATACCGTGAACTTGAACGCAACCTTGTTTGCGCAGTTCGTCGTCTTTTTCATCCTGGCGCTCTTCACGATGAAGTTCGTGTGGCCGCCGCTGATGAAAGTGCTGGACGAGCGCGCAAAGAAAATCTCGGAAGGCCTGGCTGCTGCCGATCGTGGCAAGCATGAGCTTGCCGTGGCCGAGAAGCGCGTGCAGATCGAGCTGGCACAAGCGCATGAAGAGACGCAGAAACGTATCGTCGATTCCGAGCGCCGCGCTGCTGAAATCATCGAAGAAGCAAAGAAGCACGCAGCCGAAGAGGCGGCGGGAATTATCGAAGCCGCGCGCCATGAGGCGACTGCTGAAGCCATCCGTCTGCGCGATATTTTGCGCAATGATGTCGCCACGCTCGCCGTCAAAGGTGCGGAGCAGATCCTCAAGCGCGAGGTTGATGCAAAAGCCCATGCCGATTTGCTGAACCAACTCAAGGCAGAACTCTGACCATGGCTGAACTCGCAACGATTGCGCGTCCTTACGCTGAAGCGGTGTTTCGTGTCGCGCAGCCGGCAAAGCTGAATGCCTGGGCAGAAATTCTGTCTGAAATGGCGCAAGTTGCTGCCGTGCCTGCCTTCCGTGAGATCGCAGGTGACCCACGTCTTGCTCGTACTCAGGTGGCCGACGTTTTTCTTTCTTCGATCAAGGCGTCGATAGATGACGAGGCCAGGAATTTCGTCAGCATGCTGGTAGAGAATGGCCGGCTCTCACTGCTGCAGGAAATCGAGCATCAGTTTCGTGAGCTGAAGAACGCTTTTGAAAGCACGGCGGACGCACAAATCGTCAGCGCATTCCCGATGACCGATGAGCAAGTGCGTGATCTGGTCGCGGCGCTCGAAAAGAAATTTGGGCGCAAGCTCAATGCAAGCGTCAGCGTGGATGCATTACTTATTGGCGGCGTGCGCGTTACTGTCGGTGATGAGGTGCTGGATTCTTCGGTCAGCGCGCGTTTGGCGCATATGCAGACGGTACTGGCGGCTTAAACGCCCGGAAAAAAATTTTGACTTTGCGAGACAGGCCGAGACGCCGGTCTCAACCTATCAGGAGCTAACATGCAACTCAACCCGTCTGAAATCAGCGAGCTGATCAAGAGCCGGATCCAGGGACTCGGCGCGGGTGCCGAGGTTCGCAACCAGGGCACCGTGATTTCGGTCACCGATGGTATCTGCCGTATTCATGGCCTCTCCGATGCGATGCAAGGTGAGATGCTGGAATTCCCGGGCAACACCTACGGCCTTGCGCTGAACCTTGAGCGCGATTCTGTGGGCGCCGTTATTCTCGGTGCATACGAACACATCTCCGAAGGCGACACCGTCAAGTGCACGGGCCGCATCCTCGAGGTACCTATCGGCCCGGAATTGCGTGGCCGCGTAGTGAACGCACTTGGTCAGCCTATCGATGGCAAGGGTCCTATCGACGCCAAGCTGAGCGCGCCGATCGAAAAAATTGCGCCGGGTGTTATTGCGCGTCAGTCCGTATCGCAGCCACTGCAGACGGGTCTGAAATCCATCGATGCGATGGTGCCTATTGGCCGCGGCCAGCGCGAACTGATCATTGGCGATCGTCAGACAGGTAAGACTGCTGTTGCGATCGACACCATCATCAACCAAAAAGGTCAGGGCGTTACCTGTATCTATGTTGCGATCGGTCAGAAAGCTTCTTCGATCAAGAACGTTGTGCGCGCACTTGATGAGCACGGCGCTCTGGACTACACGATCGTGGTTGCCGCATCGGCCTCCGAGTCGGCAGCAATGCAGTACGTCTCTGCGTACTCAGGCTGCGCGATGGGTGAATATTTCCGCGATCGCGGCCAGGACGCGCTGATCATTTATGACGATCTGTCCAAGCAAGCGGTTGCTTACCGTCAGGTTTCTTTGTTGCTGCGCCGTCCACCGGGCCGTGAAGCTTTCCCTGGCGATGTGTTTTATCTCCACTCCCGTTTGCTCGAGCGCGCAGCACGCGTGAACCCCGACTATGTCGAAGCATTCACCAAAGGCGAAGTCAAAGGTCAGACAGGTTCTTTGACTGCGTTGCCTATAATTGAAACGCAAGCGGGTGACGTTTCCGCTTTCGTTCCGACCAACGTGATTTCGATTACGGACGGCCAGATCTTCCTCGAGACTTCGCTGTTCAACGCCGGTATCCGTCCTGCGATTAACGCCGGTATTTCGGTGTCGCGTGTGGGTGGTGCTGCCCAGACCAAGGTCATCAAATCGCTCTCTGGCGGTATTCGTACCGACCTTGCTCAGTATCGTGAGCTGGCGGCATTTGCGCAGTTTGCATCCGACCTCGATGAAGCGACCCGCAAGCAGCTTGATCGTGGCGCGCGAGTTACCGAGCTTCTCAAGCAGCCGCAGTATTACCCGCTGCCTGTTTCGCTCATGGCCGTCAGCTTGTTTGCTGTGAACAAGGGCTATCTGGACGATATCGAAGTCAAGGACGTGCTGGGTTTCGAGCATGATCTGCACAAGTTTCTCCAGACCAGCAATGCGGAGTTGCTCAAGCGCGTAGAAGACAGCAAGCAGCTTTCGAAAGAAGATGAGGTTGTGCTCGCAGGTGCAATCGAAAACTTCAAGAAAACATTCTGATCTCAACCCAGTCACAGGAGCATTGAATGGCTGCAGGTAAAGAGATACGCGGAAAGATCAAAAGCGTAGAAAATACGAAGAAGATCACCAAGGCGATGGAAATGGTCGCTGCGTCAAAGATGCGCAAAGCGCAGGAGCGCATGCGTTCTGCGCGCCCTTACAGCGAAAAGATTCGCAATGTATCGGCGCATCTGGCGCAAGCCAATCCCGAGTACACGCACCCGTTTCTGGTCAAGCACGAGAAAAGCAAAAAAATCGGCTTCATCGTCGTAACGACAGATAAAGGCCTGTGCGGTGGTATGAACACCAATGTCTTGCGTCAGGTAACTAACCGGATGAAAGAGCTGGATGCCGCGGGCAACAAGGTCGAAATCGTTGCTATCGGTAATAAGGGCTATGGCTTCATGAACCGCATAGGCGCACCGGTTGTTGCGCAGTGCATTAACTTTGGCGATACACCGCATCTGGAGCAATTGATCGGGCCAGTCAAGGTCATGCTGGACGCCTATGACGATGAAAAGCTCGATGCGGTGTATATCTGTTACACGCGTTTCATCAACACCATGAAACAGGAGCCCGTCATCGATCAGCTCCTGCCGCTCACGGCAGACAGGATGGAACCGGTCAATTCATACTCATGGGACTACCTGTACGAGCCAGACGCAAAATCCGTCATCGACGAACTCTTGCTTCGCTATGCAGAGGCACTTGTGTATCAGGCCGTTGTTGAAAACATGGCGTCCGAGCAGGCGGCACGCATGGTGGCGATGAAAGCGGCGACCGACAATGCCGGAAATGTAATTGGCGAACTGAAACTGATCTACAACAAGACACGTCAGGCAGCAATTACCAAAGAACTCTCCGAAATCGTGGCTGGCGCAGCTGCGGTCTGAGAATTACGAATTTGAATCGAATTACAATTTTTATTTGAAGGAACGAAAATGGCGGATGGCAAAATCGTTCAGTGTATCGGCGCGGTGGTTGACGTTGAATTCCCCCGCAATGCGATGCCCAAGATTTACGATGCATTGAAAATGGAAGGCTCGGCGCTGACGCTGGAAGTACAGCAACAACTCGGTGACGGCATCGTTCGCACTATTGCGCTCGGTACCTCCGATGGTCTGCGCCGCGGCATGGTTATCCAAAACACCGGTGCCCCGATCATGGTGCCGGTTGGCCAAGGTACGCTGGGTCGCATCATGGATGTGCTCGGCAATCCCATCGACGAAGTGGGTCCGGTCAAGGCAGACAAGCACGCGTCTATTCACCGCGCAGCGCCTGCCTACGACGAACTGTCACCATCGCAGGAATTGCTCGAAACCGGCATCAAGGTGATCGACCTGGTTTGCCCGTTTGCCAAAGGCGGTAAGGTTGGTCTGTTCGGTGGCGCGGGTGTGGGCAAGACCGTGAATATGATGGAACTGATCAACAACATCGCCAAAGCACACTCGGGCCTGTCCGTATTTGCTGGCGTGGGCGAGCGTACTCGTGAGGGTAACGACTTCTATCACGAGATGATTGAAGCCGGGGTTGTGAACACCGAAGACTTCCCCAAATCCAAAGTGGCGATGGTTTATGGTCAGATGAACGAGCCACCAGGTAACCGTCTGCGCGTTGCGCTGACTGGCCTCACGATTGCCGAGTCCTTCCGTGACGAAGGCCGTGATGTTCTCTTCTTCGTCGATAACATCTATCGTTATACGCTGGCAGGTACCGAAGTATCTGCGCTGCTGGGTCGTATGCCATCTGCGGTGGGTTATCAGCCGACGCTGGCCGAAGAAATGGGCCGCCTGCAGGAGCGTATTACATCGACTAAGACTGGCTCGATTACATCGATTCAGGCCGTCTACGTCCCTGCGGATGACTTGACAGACCCCTCGCCTGCAACCACTTTTGCTCACCTTGACTCGACGGTTGTTTTGTCGCGTGATATCGCTGCGTTGGGTATTTATCCTGCGGTCGACCCGCTGGATTCCACATCACGCCAACTCGATCCGAACGTCGTGGGTCCAGATCACTATGACACCGCTCGTCAGGTGCAGGGCACGCTTCAACGCTACAAAGAACTGCGCGACATCATCGCGATTCTGGGTATGGACGAACTTGCACCAGAAGACAAACTGGTCGTGGCTCGCGCTCGTAAGATGCAGCGTTTCCTGTCCCAGCCTTTCCACGTCGCTGAAGTGTTTACCGGTGCGCCTGGAAAGTATGTGCCTCTCAAAGAAACTATCAAAGGTTTCAAGATGATCGCATCGGGTGAACTGGATCACCTACCTGAGCAGGCGTTTTACATGGTCGGTACTATCGACGAAGCCATCGAGAAAGCGAAGAAGCTGCAATAACAGACTCGCTACCCTGTGATCAGGGTAGCGCCTGTTGCAAAACGCGATTCGATTTACCGAAAAAAGGCTTTCTATGGCACACACCATTCATGTTGACGTCGTCTCTGCGGAAGAACAAATCTTCTCCGGACAGGCAGAGTTCGTTGTACTGCCCGGCGAAGCGGGTGAACTGGGCATCTACCCAAAGCATACGCCACTGATTACCCGTATCAAGCCGGGCGCGGTCCGTATCAAGGTTTCGGGCGTTGTCGAAGAGGAGTTCGTTTTTGTTGCTGGCGGCATCCTCGAAGTGCAACCCAACACGGTCACCGTATTGGCTGACACGGCCATTCGCGGTCGTGATCTGGATGAAGCCAAAGCCAACGAAGTCAAGAAAATGGCCGAAGAAGCGATGGTCAATCGGGAAACTGATATTGACTTCGCTGTCGCTCAGACAGAGTTGGCCATTGCAATAGCACAGCTTGCGGCGATCCAGAGATTGCGTCAGAAGCGTTGAATTTTCTCATTGATCATCCAAAAGGCAGCTTAGGCTGCCTTTTTCATTTTTCGAGCCGATGTGGCATCCCGGGGCATCAAAACCAATGCACAATGGCCCAAACCTCGACGCCTATGCTCGCGTCGAAAAAATCGGGCGCATCAAAAACTTTCAGCGATAATATTGCCTTCGAAGAATTGCCTTAAGGATTCGGATGGCCAGCCGCTTCGCCCCTCTCAAAAATGACACCTTCCTGCGCGCGCTGATGCGCCAGCCAACGGAATACACACCGCTGTGGTTGATGCGCCAGGCCGGGCGCTACCTGCCTGAATACCGTGCTACGCGCAGCAAGGCCGGGTCCTTCATGGGCCTCGCCACGAATCCGGACTATGCAACCGAGGTGACATTACAGCCGCTGGATCGCTATGCGCTCGATGCCGCCATCCTGTTTTCTGACATTCTCACCGTACCCGATGCGATGGGTTTGGGACTATCGTTTGCCGAGGGCGAGGGGCCGCGATTTGCCCATCCGCTCAGAGATGAGCAGGCGGTACGCGCGTTACGTGCGCCTGATTTGGCCAGCCTGCAATACGTCTTTGACGCCGTAACGCAGATTCGTACCGAGTTAGCTGGCAGGGTTCCCCTGATCGGATTTTCGGGCAGCCCATGGACATTGGCGTGCTACATGGTCGAAGGCGGCGGTTCGGACGACTTCCGCACGGTGAAATCCATGCTCTATGACCGTCCGGATCTGATGCACCATATTTTGAGCATCAATGCCGCTGCCGTTGCGGCCTACCTAAATGCCCAGATCGAGGCGGGCGCTCAGGCGGTGATGATTTTTGATACCTGGGGCGGTGCACTGGCCGACGGCATCTACCAGACGTTCTCCTTGAATTACATGAGGCAGGTTATCCAAGGCCTCAAGCGCGAGCATGATGGTGTGCGAATTCCTTGTATCGTCTTCACCAAAGGAGGTGGTTTGTGGCTGGAGGAAATCGCCGATAGTGGACCCGATGCCGTGGGTCTCGACTGGACCGTCAACTTGGGCAAGGCACGCGCCTTGGTGGGACACAAGGTGGCACTTCAGGGAAATCTTGATCCCAACGTATTGTTCGCAAAACCCGAACAAATTCGCACCGAGGTTGAGCGCGCACTGATGGCCTTCGGCAAGCCAGATCCAGGGTCTGGGCATGTGTTCAACTTAGGCCATGGTATTTCTCAATTCACGCCTCCCGACGCCGTGACCGCCATGGTTTCAGCCGTCCACGAGATCAGCCGGCAATTACGTACCTAATCGGGTTCGTTAAAAATCGGGGCGCTTTTGTGGGTTATTTGCACCTCGATCCGCCTACTTATGCACAAGTGAGGGACATTGCGACAGAATCAAACACTTGCGCCGACTTATAAATATGGCCTCTAGATATGATTCCCAACCTATTGATTTATTTAAATAAATTATTTTGGCAATGACTGTTCGATGATCGGTGACTTGATCCTCAAAAACAGGTCTTGCTAAAAGCGGGCGCATTGTTCACAAAGATATCCAC
>JBIIEY010000093.1:0-7146 GCA_044237595.1 Burkholderiaceae bacterium
CGCTGTGCGCGATATGGTGCTGGGATTCAAACCCAAAGATTTTGACGTCGCCACCAATGCCACACCAGAACAGATCAAGCGTCTGTTCCGACGCGCGTTCATTATCGGTCGGCGTTTTCAGATCGTCCATGTGATGTTTGGTCAGGACCTGATTGAAGTCACGACCTTCCGCGGCAGTTCATCCGATGGCGCTCCCAAAGATGAGCATGGTCGGGTATTGCGTGACAACACCTTCGGTGAACAGCATGAAGACGCCGAGCGGCGTGATTTCACGATCAATGCGATGTATTACGATCCAGAGCGGCAGTTGGTACTCGATTATCACGGCGGCATGAAAGATATTCGCAGCCGCTCACTGCGCATGATCGGTGATCCTGAAGCGCGTTATCGTGAAGATCCGGTGCGCCTTTTGCGCGTGGTCCGCTTTGCTGCCAAGCTCGAATTCAAGATTGCTCCGACGACGCGCACGCCGATCTCCGTGATGGCACCGCTGATCAACAATGTGCCCGCAGCGCGTGTCTTCGATGAAATGCTCAAGCTGCTCATGAGCGGTCATGCGATGGCGTGTCTGCAGCAACTCCGACAAGAGGGATTGCATCACGGGCTGTTGCCCTTGCTGGACGTCGTTCTCGAGCAGCCCATGGGTGAAAAATTCGTCACACTTGCACTGGCCAATACGGATGAACGTATACGGCAAGGCAAACCGGTCTCACCCGGTTTTCTCTTTGCCTCTCTGCTGTGGCATCAGGTGCTGGAAAAATGGGAAGCTTATCGCGCAGCGGGAGAGTACCCGATTCCAGCGCTGCATCTCGCTGCCGATGATGTGCTCGACAGCCAGACTGAGAAACTCGCCCTGCAGCGGCGGATTGCTACCGACATGCGAGATATCTGGGCAATGCAACCCCGCTTTGAACGCCGCGCGGGTAAATCACCTTACAAATTACTGGAGCACACCCGCCTGCGTGCCGGCTATGACTTCCTCCTGCTGCGCTGTGCGTCAGGTGAGGTCGATGGCGAACTAGGTGACTGGTGGACTGAATTCATGCAGGCCGACAGCGTTGATCGCGAATCGCTGCTTAACCGCAAGCCGCCTGAAGAAGAGGGTGCTGCACCCAAGCGGCGACGGCGTCGCGGCGGACGCGGTCGCAGCAAGAGCGCGGGGGATACGCAGTGACCGTCATGGTCTCGGCCTATGTAGGCATAGGCGCCAATCTGGGTAATCCGGCGCAAACCGTACGCAGCGCCATCGCCGCATTGCAAGGACTGGCAGATACCCGCCTGTCGGCCAGCTCATCCCTATTTGCCAGCGCCCCCGTTGATGCCGGCGGATCCGATTTCGTCAACGCAGTCGCCCGTATCGATACGGGCCTTGCGGCCGAGACCTTGTTATCTGAGTTGCAGAAAATTGAGCAAGCCTTTGGACGCGAGCGGCCATTTCGGAATGCGCCCCGCACACTGGACCTGGATTTATTACTCTACGGACAAGCGCAAATACAGAGCAGCAGTCTGGAAGTGCCACATCCGCGTATGACAGGTCGCGCATTTGTGCTCAAGCCTCTGCTTGAACTGGATGCGGCCATCCATATTCCCGGCAAGGGTCAGGCGCAAGATTTTCTGAGCAGCGTTCAGGATCAGCATATACAAGTCATTGATGATGTCCCTGCTACTGCTGCGCTGCCGTCTGACTAAAAGGCGCGCGGTGTCAGATTGCACCCCTCTCAGGCTACAGGCATTCCGGTATCGCAATCGCGTATCATCTCTAGTATGAGCTTGGAAAAATATCGTTATATCGTTGTTGAAGGTCCGATCGGCGTCGGCAAGACCAGCCTTGCCCGGAAAATCGCTGCCGAGACCAATGCGCAGCCGGTGCTGGAACAACCACAGGAAAACCCTTTTCTTGAGCGATTCTATCGAGATGCGACCCGCTACGCGTTGCCAACCCAGATGTTCTTCCTGTTTCAGCGGATGAACCAACTACGCGACCTGACACAGACCGATCTGTTCTCTGCACCTGTCGTATCGGATTTCCTGATCGACAAAGATCCTCTCTTTGCGACACTCACACTGGCCGACGATGAGCTCAATCTGTACCGGCAGTTGTTCGATCACTTCAGTCAATCCGCACCCAGACCAGATCTGGTAATTTATCTTCAGGCGGCGCCCGCCACGCTGACTGAACGTATTCGCCGACGCGGCATTCCCAGCGAAGCTGGCATCTCGGAAAACTATCTGCAGCGCCTCTGCGAAAGCTATAGCCGTTTTTTCTATAACTACGAAACATCCCCTCTGCTTATGGTCAACGCAGAACATTTGAACCCTGTCGAAAGCAGCGACGATTTCGAGCTGCTGCTGCAACGTATCGCCGGCATGCGAGGCAAGCGCGAATTCTTTAACCGTGGAGAATGACCATGTCCGGTTATCCGACATCAGATAACGGCAGTAGCCGGAAGAAAGTCACCATTACGACGCTTGCAGAGATGCGTACGCGCGCCGAAAAAATTGCAATGCTCACCTGTTATGACGCCAGCTTTGCTGCGACCATGGACGAGTGTGGTGTGGATGCACTGCTGGTGGGGGACTCACTGGGTATGGTGATACAAGGTCATGGCACAACCTTGCCTGTGACAATGGCAGACATCGCCTATCACACCGCGTGCGTTGCGCGTGGTAATCGTGCTCCCCTGCTGGTTGCCGATATGCCATTCGGGTTTTATGCGATGACAGAGCCTGCGCTGGACAATGCAGCCTTGCTGATGCGTGCCGGTGCCGAGATGGTCAAACTGGAAGGTGGCAGCTGGCTCGCCCCCACCGTCAAGATGCTGGTGGAACGCGGAATACCGGTGTGTGCGCACTTGGGCCTGACACCGCAATCGGTTCATCAACTCGGAGGTTTCAAGGTACAGGGGAAAACCGACGCGGCTGCCGAGCAGCTGCTAACCGATGCACTCGCGCTACAGAATGCTGGCGCTTCGTTACTCGTGCTTGAAGCCATACCGACTTCGCTTGCAGATCGTGTCACAAAATCTTTACTGATACCCACGATCGGTATCGGTGCGGGTCCGGGTTGCTCGGGTCAGGTTCTGGTGATGCATGACATGCTGGGGATCTTTCCCGGACACCGACCCAAATTTGTCAAAAACTTCATGGAAGATGAATCAGACATTGCAGGCGCCATCAGCGCCTATGTGCGAGCCGTCAAGGATCAAAGCTTCCCTGCGGCAGAACACTGCTTCTAATCTGATTGCTTGCTGTGACAACAAATCCCGGCCGGCGACAACATCGACGTCACACACAGCCGCCACCAAAAGACTTCACAACACGCACTGCTCATGCGTCCTTGACGCCACCCTGATAACGCGCAAGGCTCGATTCAAGTTGCGGCGCCAGTGAATCCAGATCACTGACCGCAAGACCCAGATTGCGTACCAGACCATCTTCAAGGCTATAGACCCAACTGTGCACGGTCACTTGCTGCCCACGATCCCATGCGTCTTGCACAATGGTGGTCTGGCAGACATTGACAACTTGTTCGATCACGTTCAATTCGCAAAGACGATCAGTACGCTCGCGACGTGTCATCTCCGCCGGCAGATAATCTGTGTGTTTGTTGTGAACATCCTGCACATGACGAAGCCAATTGTCCGCCAATCCCACTCTGCGTCGCTCCAGCGCTGTATTGACGCCCGAACAGCCGTAATGGCCGCACACAATGATGTGCTTCACCCGCAAAACATCAATCGCGAATTGCAAAACCGAGAGACTATTCAGGTCCGAGTGAACAACCACATTGGCCACATTACGATGCACGAACAATTCGCCCGGCTCAAGCCCCACGATGGTGTTTGCCGGCACGCGGCTATCTGAACAACCAATCCATAAAAATTCGGGTGATTGCTGTGACAACAGCTTCCGAAAATATTCAGGATCACGGGCAATCATGGAATCAGCCCATTGCCGATTATTTGCAAAAAGCTGCTCGAGAACTGAAACCGACTCGTTTTTTTTCATTGAATGATCACAGTAGATTTATTAGCCAGATTTTACCGCAGACTTCGCCTTGAGAAATCTCATGACCTGATTAGCCACTTAATAAACAACAGCCTGGCTTTTCATTTCACATCGACAATCAATCAATAAGCCACTCAAAGCTGGCAAGAAAGCGCAAACACTATTAGCAGTCTCAGCGAATCTGCTAATTGATTTTTCTTGTAAAAGCATTTTTTTTACACTGAATCACGCCACAACAACTGAGCAATAACAAGTTGCAGTGACGTTCAGGCAGCGCCGCATCAAGGCATAAACGTAGTTTTCAATATAGCCATAAGTAATGAAAGTTTACCGCAGCATGTTACACAAGAATCAGTCTTTCCTATGTGTCAAGAAAAAAGCATAAAGGTAAAACTATTTTTTTTAAAGTATCAAATTACCAAAAAACGTGATGCTGCACGAATGACGATGAGCTATCGACATTCAGAAACAGCATTCATTCATTGATTCCATCAAAGGAGCATCAGCATGATGACTTTAGAACGTGAAAATATGTCCGTTATTCAGGGAACCGGCAATGTCTCCATACCAAAGAGGCAGTATCACCAAATTGACCTCGAGTACCACAGCGCGAGCAATGCCTTATGGACTTACATGAAACCTCTCGGTGTTCCCTGTTTCAATCAAGGCATGGTAGAAGAATTGCACCATACTTTTACTGACGTACAGCGGCATGATGGTCAGTTTTTTCATGAAAACGCCTGGTCTCCCGTAGACTACTTTGTTATCGCATCACGTCACCCTTGTACTTTTAATCTTGGTGGCGATCTCGCCCTGTTTATCAGACTGATCAAAGCGAGAGACCGACATGCCTTGATGAATTATGCAAAACTCTGCGTCGATGGGATATATACCCGACTTTGCAACTATAACGCCTCTGCGATGACGATCTCGCTCGTGCAGGGTGATGCCTTAGGTGGCGGATTTGAATTTGCACTGTCCAGTAATATCATCGTTGCCGAGCGGGGCGTCAGGATGGGCTTCCCGGAAATTATCTTCAATCTTTTCCCGGGTATGGGCGCGTATAGCCTACTTAGCCGACGCGTTGGTATGCGCACAGCGGAAAAGATGATGATCAGCGGGAATACCTATCTCGCCGAAGATTTGGAAAAACTGGGCGTCGTTGATTTGGTCGTACCTCCGGGTGAAGGCACCAAAGCCGTTTTCGAAATGATCCAAAAACAAAGTAAAAGACTCAACGGACTACGCGCCATCTACGAATGCCGGCGGCATACCAACCCAATCTCGTACAAGGAACTTCTGGACATCACATCTATCTGGGTTGATTCAGCATTAAAGCTGACAGACAAAGATTTACATATGATGAATCGTCTTGTTCACTCGCAACGCCGGCAGCAGGACCTGCGTTCTCAAGCAGAGGCGAGCAGCTTTTATCTCGCAGCAGCGTGATGTAAAGGTCTATCCATACTGCAGTGAACCAAGAAACTGCCTCGTCAGGCCGCCTGCGTGACTGACAGCCCTTGCAGGGCGCGCACTGGATTGCATGCCAGTGTCGTTACGCAGGTGGACTGTTACAGTCCGAATTTCCCGCTACGCACTCGCCACCGACCTATGGCGATCCTGGCTTGCCGCAAAACGCGACTTTATTCCGCATCTCCCTAAAAAAAATCCTGAATCAGATATTTACGGCAATTTGATTCAGGAAGACAACCGAAGACCGAGAAATGGCTGAGTAAATCAACCCAGAAACTTTTGTGGTGAGCTCAATGGCACCAAGCGCTTGATTTTGCTAGTCCTTACATCGCACACTTGGGCTGGCTCGCCATAAAACGTGGATTTATTCACCGTCTCCCTAAAAACAATGACTGAAATCCAGATTTTCCCTATTTATCGCTCGCAAATATTTGATAGAAAAGATAGAAATTCATTTTTATACTGTTCGTTAGATCCGAAAAGACATCGGGCGAATCTATCGACTGAAACAAATTCCGCAATTTGGTCATGTGCTCCATATCTGCCGAAGCATGCGATTGCAGAAATACAAAACCATCCGAAAGTTTTCGACCAAAAGTATTCGAAATCGCCTCAGCAGCCTTGCCGGCGTAGACAGAGGATATGATCTCCAATACATAGATCATGCCGAGAACACTACAAGGATTCCCCAGTAATGCGGAATAATAATTGAATCCAATCATTGCCTGGATTGACCCGCGCGGCGTTTTTTCTATCACTTGTTCGGATGCATAGCCGAAACTGGCAATATCTTGAAGCACGATTTTTTCGTGGCTTTTTTCTTCATGAATGTGGTCATAAAGGTAAAGTCTGACAGCATCGTATCTTTGCGCACAGCGTCCGGCAGCGGCGGCCATGATCGGACAAAAATGTAAAACAATAGGATAAATATCGGTCATGAAGCTTACATAGTGTTTTTCCGATACATCCCCAGAAAGCAATTTTCGTATTGTGGGTGTACTTTCTATCTCACGGCAGTTTATATCGGTCAGCTCGATGAGTTGATTCGCAAATGACATACATTTTCTCCCAAAATATAAAACCCGTGATTAGTCACGCTCAGTAATGATTTGTCGTCTTAGCTGTCGATATTTTTCGAGCTCCTCGCAAAGCTCACTGAATACTGCTTTCATTTCCTGTGATATTTCAGACGAATATTCCTCCATTTCAAAAGTATTTAATTTTTCAATACGCTTGCACATCATTTTCAAAGAAACCGCCCCAATGCTGAGGGCAGATCCCTTCAATGTATGAAGTATTTCTTTTATTTCATCAATCCTTACTTCGCTTAAAGCGATCTCGAGAGAGCGCAATAAATTTCTATTTTCAGAAATGAATTCAAGGATCAAGTCATCAAGGAATTTCGGATCTTTACTGACATTTTCAAGATCAGTCAGATTCTGTAGATCTAGCACCACCTCCGTTGATGGCAATAATTTCAGCCTATTTTTCGGCTTGGGTAGAAGAGCACGATTTTCGGGTGGGCCGGACTCCTTGAAGTCAGTCACAAGTTGCTGGAGAGTTTGCAGGAATGAATTGACCTGAATTGGCTTGGGAAGAAACTCATCAGCACCCGCCTCAATACTTTCATCACGAGCCTCTGTGGTGACATTGGCAGAAAACATG
>JBIIEY010000094.1:0-7126 GCA_044237595.1 Burkholderiaceae bacterium
TCTTGCCCTTGACGAGATCAGACACATTGAAGGTGTTCGGTCCGAGCGAGCAGCCTTCGGTTTCTGTTTCGATGAACTCGGCGAGTTTGCCTTCAGGGAGATGGTCTCCGGTTTTGATGGTCATGGGATGGTCCTATGGGTTGAGAAATCAGAGGGAATAAAAGCGAAGAATTGCGGCGCTGCCGCAACTCTCCCGTAGTATGCCCCGAGCGACGATTTTCTGCAGACTCAGTCGGCCTGCCGGCGCAGAAACGCCGGAATGTCATAGGTCTCGGTGCCATTGCGTTCCATCGCACGCACTGTTTCAGACGCAGACTCGCGACGCCATACCGCCGGTGTGCGGATGGGTTCGGCGGGCGGAGTGCTGGTGCTGAACGCATCGGCTGGCGCCGCGCCGCCATAGGTACCGGTACGTGCGGCCTGCACTGGTGTCGAGACCAGTACGGGCTTGCGTCTGCCCAAACCAGTTGCCACCACCGTAACGCGAATTTCATCGCCCATGCTGTCGTCATAGGCGATACCCTGCGCGATCGATGCATCTTCTGCAGCAAATGCACGTACAGTCGCCATGACTTCGCGGATCTCTTTACCTTTGAGCGACTTGCTGCCAGTAACATTGACTAGCACGCCACGCGCACCGGACAGATCGATACCATCGAGCAGTGGCGATGCGATCGCCTGCTCTGCTGCGATACGCGCGCGATCCAGTCCCGAGGCAACAGCCGTTCCCATCATTGCCTTGCCCTGCTCGGCCATAATGGTCTTGACGTCATTGAAGTCCACGTTGATATGGCCGGGCACATTGATGATCTCGGCGATACCTGCGACCGCATTGTTGAGCACGTCATCCGCATGCTGCATCCACTCCATCATGGTGTCGTCTTCGTAGATCTCTTCGAGCTTCTCATTGAGAATCACGATCAGCGAATCAACGTTCTTGCTCAGCTCTTCCAGACCTTCATCGGCGATCTTCATGCACTTCTGACCTTCGTAGGTGAAGGGCTTGGAGACCACAGCGACAGTCAATGCACCGAGTTCCTTGGCTACTTCGGCGACGACCGGTGCAGCGCCGGTACCGGTACCACCGCCCATGCCGGCTGCGATGAACACCATATGCGCACCACGCAGCGCATCTTCGATACGGCTGCGAGTTTCTTCGGCAAGCTGACGGCCGAGAGCAGGTTGCATGCCGGCGCCCAGACCTGACTCACCGATTTGAATCACGTTATGGGCTTTGGAGAGCGACAATGCCTGTGCATCGGTGTTGGCGACGATGAATTCAACGCCTGCCACACCCTTGTTAATCATGTGCTGAACGGCATTGCCGCCAGCACCACCGACACCAACTACTTTGATGATCGTGCCTTTCGTCGTTTCCAGCATATCGATTTCCATGATGACTCCCTTTGTGGTGCAGTTTCTAGTCGTTAACCGCCACATGGCGTGACGGCTAGCAACTAACAACTGCGTGGTTAAACAAACACTTTATGACTGGTGTATCTGCTGCATTTACTGCTTATAAAAACATTCACTGCTTCACGCTACTGGCGGTTAATTCTGGTTCTGCTTCATTTTCAAAATCAGCTGGTGGTCAGCGAACGTCGCTGGATCCCGGCTTTCGCCGGGAGCGAGTGGGGAATTCGGATCGCATGCGATCCGCCCACACAGCAGTCATCACATGCAAGTGATGACGATTTTTAAGTCAACACCATTTGCAAATACTGAGCCAGTTTTTTACCACCAGCTTTTAAGACATCATTCCGGCGAAAGCCGGAATCCAGCGTCTTTAAAAAACTGCGCATAGCCTCCAAATACCCAAACTCAAAAATTCCCCATAAACCATTCCTTGACTCTTTCCCACAGCGCCTTAGCTGAACCACCGTGACGTGTCACGACCTGGCCGCGCAGATACTGGCGTTTGGCTTCCATCAGTAGGCCTAGCACCGTGGCGTAGCGCGGGCTGCGCACCACATCCGTCAGCTGACCGTGATAATCTGGCTCGCCTACACGTGCAGGTTTGAGAAAAATATCTTCAGCAAGCTCGCACATACCCGGCATCAGCGCGCTGCCACCGGTGATGACGATGCCGGAAGAAAGCACTTCTTCGAAACCGGATTCGCGCACCACCTCATGCACGAGCGCGAAAAGTTCTTCGACACGTGGCTCGATCACGGCAGCCAGTGCCTGACGTGACAAGGCGCGGGGACCTCGATCACCCAGACCGGGCACATCAAAGGTCTCGCCCGGATCTGCCAGCACTTGCTTGGCGACGCCGTAAAGCACTTTGATTTCTTCAGCCTCTGCCGTCGGTGTGCGCAGCGCCATTGCAATGTCATTGGTGATCTGGTCGCCGCCAATCGGCAACACCGTGGTGTGACGAATCGCACCTTCAGTGAAAATCGCCACATCGGTCGTGCCACCACCGATATCGACCAGCACCACGCCCAACTCTTTTTCATCGGCGGTCAACACAGCATCGGCTGATGCACGACCTTGCAAAATCCAGTCGGTGACTTCGAGACCGCAGCGCCGTACGCACTTGATTACGTTCTGCACAGCCGACACCGCACCGGTGACGATATGCACTTTCACCTCGAGACGGACGCCGCTCATACCTATAGGCTCACGAACGCCCTCTTGATTGTCGACGATGAATTCCTGCGGAATCGTATGCAGCAATTGCTGATCGGTGGGAATATTCACTGCGCGCGCAGTTTCGATCGCCCGTGCTACATCAGCCGCCGTGACTTCCTTGTCTTTGATTGCGACCATGCCGCGCGAGTTGAAGCTGCGGATGTGGCTGCCGGCGATACCGATCCAGACATTGCGTATCTGACAGTCGGCCATCAACTCGGCTTCTTCCAATGCCCGCTGTATTGATTCGACGGTGGATTCGATATTGACTACCACACCTTTTTTCAGGCCCTTGGATTCATGCTGACCGAGGCCGATGACTTCGTGGCGGCCATCCGGCAGCACCTCGGCAACGACCGCCACCACTTTCGATGTGCCGATATCGAGACCTACGATCAGGTTTTTTGCGTCTTTCGTCATAGATTTTCTAGCTTATTAGGTGTTGTCTCGTTCGTATTTACGCATTTGCTTGTTCGCTTGATTACCGCATTACGCTTTCGTATTTCTGCTGACCGTTGATACTTGAATCCGTCACGTCGCACTCTCCGCATCGGTCACTGGTTCTGCTACCGGCACACTCTGTCCTCGCCGGCGCAAAGCCAGGCCATTCGGATAGCGCAGATCGACGCTGCCTACCTGCCCGGCGATTGCCACAGACAGTTGTGGATACACGCTGACAAAACGATCAATGCGCGCCTTGAGCACATCGCGCTCACCGGCACGACCAATATGCAGCGTGATGCCATTGTCCAGTCGCGCCGTCCAGGCATAGCGCTGCGAAAGCGATAGTGACCGTGGCGTCAGATGCAGCGGCGCCAGCCAATTGCGCAAATCTGCCAGTCTCGCAGCGACTTCATGCGCGCTGTCATCCGGACCGGCAAGCTCAGGCAATTTGCCTTCCATCTCTGCTTCCGCTTCCGCCAGATTGGCAGTAAACACAAAACCATCAACAGACAACAGCCTGCCTTCTTCCTCACCCCAGGTACCGAGCACCTTGTACTCTTCTACCGTCACCACCAGTTTGTTCGGCCACTCGCGTCGCACGGATGCACGCTGCACCCAAGGCACAGTTTCAAAAGCGGTACGAATCGCCTGCAAATCAGCGGTAAAGAAATTACCGCGTATGCGAGGCAGTGCTGCACTGCGTACTGTGACCGCATCAACATAACGCAACGACTCGCCTTTTACTGCGCGCACTTGCACCACACGAAAATCAAACATCGGCTGACGTGCCAACCACTTGTAGCCGCCATACAGCAGGCAGAGCATGAGCACACCGAGCATGGCTCGGGTGATCGTGTTCAATGTCCTGATGTCATTCCACATGTTGAATTATTTCCTTGCCTTGTCTTTTTAAACTTTCCAGTCCGGCGAAGGCTGCAAATCCAGCGCCGCCATCCGTAACAACGCCACACACAATTCTTCGTACGACATACCCGCCGCCGCCGCCGACATGGGCACCAGCGAGTGACTGGTCATGCCGGGGGAGGTATTGATCTCCAGCAGATAGGGCTGGTTGTCCTTCGCATTCACCATCACATCAGCGCGCGCCCAGCCGCGGCACCCCAGCGTGCGATAACTCTCCAGCACCAGTTGCTGTATTTGCTGCTCCTGCGCCGGCGGCAACTCGCTGGGGCACAGATACTTGGTCTCATCAGAAAAATATTTGTTCTGATAGTCGTAGTTCGCATCCGGCGCGACGATACGCACTACGGGCAGCGCACGCGCGTTTTCACCTGCACCGAGCACCGGACAGGTCAATTCCATGCCACTGATGAAGATTTCTGCCATCACAGCCTTGTCGAATTTCGCTGCCTGCGCATAAGCCAGTGGCAGCGCATCGACCGTGGTGACTTTGGTCAGGCCCAGCGTTGAACCTTCATGAGCCGGTTTGACGATCAGAGGCAAGCCGAGACGTTTTGCAATCGCGTCCCAGTCGCTGTCGGCTGCAAGCATGACGAAGTCGGGTGTCGACAAACCGTTGTGCAGCCATACGCGCTTGGTCATGGCCTTGTCCATTGCAATCGCCGAGGCCAGCACGCCGGGGCCGGTATAGGGAATACCGAGCTGCTCCAGGGCACCCTGCAAGGTGCCATCCTCGCCATAACGACCATGCAAGGCGATAAAGACACGATCGAATTTTTCTGCAGCGAGTTCAGCCAGCGAACGTTGCGCCGGATCGAAAGCATGTGCATCAATACCCTGCGATTGCAGCGCCTTGAGCACGCCCGCGCCCGACATGAGCGAAATCTCCCGCTCGGCGGAACGACCACCAAACAAGACACCTACCTTCCCGAATTCTTTATTTAGTGAAGCACTCATGCCGACACCTGTGCCGTCAATTGTTGCAGCTGTGCGGGTACATTCGAAATCGAACCCGCGCCCATCGTCATGACGATGTCGCCGTCATTAGCCATTTTGAGTAATGTTTCAGGCATCTCGGCGATATCTTCAACAAACACCAACTCGGTCTTGCCAACCACACGCAACGCATGCGCCAGCGAGCGACCATCTGCAGCGGGGATAGGCTGTTCGCCCGCTGGATAAACATCGGCGAGCACGAGCACATCCACACTGGAGAGTACTTTGACGAAATCTTCAAACAAATCACGCGTGCGCGTGTAGCGATGGGGCTGAAACGCCAGCACCAGTCGCTGACCGGGGAATGCACCACGCGCAGCAGCAATCGTTGCTGCAGTTTCTACCGGATGATGGCCATAGTCATCTACCAGCGAGAAGCTGCCACCAGAGGGCAGGGGCAGCTTGCCGTATTTGGTGAAACGCCGACCAACACCCGTAAATTCCTGCAATGCTTTTTGTATGTGCGCATCGGCGACATCAAGTTCACGCGCAATGGCAATCGCTGCGCATGCGTTTTGTACATTGTGCATGCCTGGCTGATTGAGTCGCACCGATAGCGGCGGATAATCTTTTTGCATCACCGTGAATTCCATGTGGCCGTTGACAGCGCGGGCATCGACAGCCCGCACATCGGCATCGGGATGGAAACCGTAAGTCATCACCATCTTGGAAATGAAGGGCATGATTTCGCGTACGTTCGCATCATCAATGCACAAGATGGCCACGCCATAGAACGGCAGTCTCTGCGTAAATTCGATGAAAGCCTGCTTGAGTTTTGCGAAGCTGTGATCGTAGGTCTCCATGTGATCGGCATCGATATTGGTGATGACTTCGATCACCGGAGATAGATTCAGGAACGATGCATCCGATTCATCCGCTTCGGCGACGATGAAATCGCCCGCACCCAATTTGGCATTCGCGCCCACGCTATTGAGCCGTCCACCAATCACAAAGGTGGGATCCAAACCGCCTTCCGCCAGAATACTGGCCACCAGACTGGTCGTCGTAGTTTTTCCATGCGTACCGGCGATGGCAATGCCGCGCTTAAGTCGCATCAACTCCGCGAGCATCACCGCACGCGGCACAATCGGTACATGACGCGCACGCGCGGCAAGCACTTCAGGATTGCTCGGCTGTACTGCAGTGGAAGTAACGATCGCATCTGCACCATCCACGTTTTCAGGCGAATGACCGATACGTATGCAAGCGCCGAGATCAGCCAGACGCCGACTCGCCGCATTGCTGCTCAAGTCAGAGCCGGAGACGGTGTAGCCGAGATTGAGCAACACCTCAGCGATGCCGCTCATCCCTGAACCACCTATGCCTACGAAGTGTATGTGTTTGACTTTATGCTTCATGATCTTCCAAGCTCTTCGAGCACTTGCGCAATCGCTTCATTCGCATCACGCCGTCCTTGCGCATACGCCGCTTCTGCCATTTGCAGGCAACGCTCGCGCGTGAGGGTCTGCAACAAGTTGGCGAGCGTGTCTGGCTTCAAGTCAGGCTGTGGCAGATGAATGCCTGCTTGTCCTTTTTCCATCCACTGCGCGTTATTACGTTGATGCGAAGTCGTCGACACCACCAAGGGCACCAGAACACTGGCGACACCCGCTGCACATAATTCAGTCACGGTGATTGCGCCGGCGCGACAGATCACCAGATCAGCCGCTGCATATCGCGCGGCCATATCATCAATAAAATCCACCACCTCGGCATCGATACCCGCCTTTGCGTAGCTGTCCTTTAGCGCAGTAATGTGCGCACGACCCGATTGATGCACGATGCGGGGCCGCTGCTCTGCAGGTAGTTTCGCGAATGCTGCGGGCACAACTTCATTCAAAATCTTCGCGCCTAAACTGCCGCCAATGATCAGCACATTCAGCGGACCCGATCGAGCGCGATAACGCTCAAGCGGCACAGGCAGCTGACTGATTTCGCGACGCACTGGATTACCGGTGACTTGTGCCTTACCGCCTGCCGCTGTCGCGTCGGCATCAAAACCAAATAAAATCTTTCTCGCAAACGGTAGCAAAGCCTTGTTCGACATCAGCAGCGCAGCATCGGCATTCATCAATGCCAAAGGCTTGCCTAACCACGCAGCCATCAAACCACCCGGCACCGTCACATAACC
>JBIIEY010000095.1:0-7090 GCA_044237595.1 Burkholderiaceae bacterium
ATCCCGGCCCATGACAAGATTCACTTTATGAATGATCGCAGCCACTTTTTCATCACCGGTGTCGAGGTAATGCAAACTCGAGAGACGGTTCAGACGGGCAGCTTCATCACTGGCATTGCCTCGCCGACTGTCAGGCCGCTCGCTCTTGCGCGGCACCGGATCATCGAGCTTGCTCTCTGACTGAAAGAACAGATTGGCCGGCCTCAACTCTGCCCGCGCAGAGACACGCACACCCGTATGCAGACACAGATCGAGCAACGTAGGCATGCTGGTGCGATAGTGATCGAACAGTGCCGAGACCGGCATGCCAAACAGCGAACTGAAGGTATGCGTTTGCAGCGCCGACAACGGCAGCCCCAGCTGGAACAAGCCGCTGCGATTAGCCGACAGGAAGCGACCAGCCACCGAGAACGATGCTATCCCCTCCATCAAGGTGCCAATGAATTCGGGACGGCTATGAAAATGCAGGGTGATGGAGTCATCGAAAGCGGCCGAGAACAATTGGTTCTCTATCATCTGTGCCGACATGCGTACCAGCGCCATGGTGTGCTTGTGAAAACTGCGCTGGTCGCCGGTGACATCGAGCACACCAATCAGCCTACCCTGATGATTAATGATAGGCGCAGCCGAGCAGGTCAGAAAATGATTAGCGGTCAGATAATGCTGGTCCGCATGCACCAGGGTTGGCGCCTGCTCAGCGATCGCGGTACCAATGGCGTTGGTACCCTTGCTCTCTTCTGACCAGGCGACCCCGGCACACAAGGCCACACGGTCGGCCTTCTCCAGAAAATCGTCGTCGCCCATGGTATGCAGGATGGTGCCCTGCGCATCGGTCAGAATGACCATGCTGTGGGTATTGATGATCTGCTCGTAAAGGGTCTCCATCACCGGCAGCGCGTGGCTGTACAGCCCGCGGTTCTCGTCGACTTTGCAGACGAGATCGGCTTTCTGAATAGGCGAGTAGTCGGGTCGGGATTCGGGCGCCAGACCAAACGACGCCGAACGGCGGTGGGATTCTTCAATCATGACGGACTGATCCGAGGCATGAAATATGCCCGCCGGAGAAAATTGCTTATCCGGCAATATCAACCGTGATGCAGTTACCGCCCCACCCACGCCCCCGGATTGGGGATCTGCTGCCTGGCCCATGTCTCATCCTGTCTACCCGATTGTTTCTTTTTTTATCGTTCTTGTTTTGTGGAATGTAGCACTTGTTCCGTTCTGAAGCAAAAGTCTGATAATCGGTCTGCATTGGCGGCACTTGCCACATGGCACGGCTATTGCGGGCTTGAATACAGTTTTAATCAACTGACTCCGGAGTTTGTCTCATGAAGCTGTTCACACGCCTCGCCCTTTGCGGCCTCAGCGGCGCTGCCGCCCTTGTTTTTTCCCTGTCCGCGCTGGCGCACGGCGATGTCACGCCTCAGGCGGTCGACACCAAGAGCCTGCCCACGCTCGGTGACACATGGTCTGCCGAAAACCCTTATCGCGGCAATGCGGCCGCCATCACGGTCGGCACCTCGGCTTATGCGCAAAACTGCGCTCGCTGCCACGGCATCGAAGCCATTTCCGGTGGCATCGCCCCCGATCTGCGCATGCTGGACCGTGATTGCATGACACAGGCAGCTGACCGCAAAGCCGCCTGCTTCAAGGAAAACGATGATTACTATGCAACGACGGTACGCAAAGGCCGTGTGCGCAATGGTGCCGTTTACATGCCACCCTTCGACGGCATCCTGCAGCAAGAGGCCGTGTGGGCCATCAAAGCTTATCTGGAAACACGTCGCACCAAACCCTGAGACGTGCAGCAAAGGCGACGCTTGTGCTGAGCGTCGCCGTGTATGATTCGTTCAACTAAAAAAAGCGCCATTCACCAGGCGCACGCCAGGGGACAAGAATGTATCGCTTTACCACGCGCAGCCTCATCATCTGGCTGCTCGCCAGCCTTTCCATGGTTTTCCACGGCGCCGCATTGGCCGACATGGAAAAAATTCGCAGCACCGGCAGACTCTCTTTTGCAGTTTACGAAGACTTTGCACCCTTCTCGGGCAAAGCAGGCGGCATTGACGTGGATCTGGCCGAGGCGCTGGCGAAAAAGCTGGGCCTGAAAGCGAGCTTCATCCCCTTCCCCGCCGGCGAAAACATCGACGATGATTTGCGCAATATGGTGTGGAAGGGTCACTACCTTGGCTTTGGTCCGGCTGATGTGATGATGCATGTGCCGGTAGATCGCGCGGTGATGCAAAAGAATGACAAGGTCGAGATTTTTGCGCCGTATTACCGAGACACGATTCGACTGGCACGCAGCCTGAAAAGCATTCCTGATCTGAAGAGTGCTGAATCACTGGCTGGCAAACGGCTAGGCGCTGAAAAAGTATCGATCTCTGCGATGGTGCTGCTGGGCGATGCCAGTCTGCGCGACAACGTACAGATTTTTCTCACACCAGCCGAAGCACTGGAAAAGCTCAAGGCAGGCGAACTTGATGCGGTCGTAGCAGCACGCTCGGAAATTGAATCCGTGGTTCGTGACGACAAACAAATTGAAGTGACCGAAGCACCGTTTGAACGTCTGCCCCGAAAAGGCTGGGTGACGGGCATGGCGGTCGTCAAAGAAAACACCGAACTCGCCAATCTGTTGCAAGCAGCAATCAATGAGATGTTCGAATCCGGCGAAATGGCAGCACTGTTTGCAAAGCATGGCGTACGCTCTGTCAAACCCTAATCACAAGCTCCTCGTGTAGCACATGCGCTCGCTGTTCGCCGCACTCCTGCTGCTGTGCGCACTCTTTCAGAGTGCGCAAGCGGGGGTGATGACGAAAGCGACGCTGTCGCAGAAATTCCCCTCACCTTATATCGTCGGCGACAAGGACACCGAACTTCCGGTATGGCCCATCTTCAAGCAGGAAATGACATCGACCGAACTGATCGGCTATGTCTATGAATCGATCGATTTCGTCTCATTGCCCGGCTTTGCCGGCGCACCCATCAATTTGCTGGTGGCGCTCGATGCCAAAGGCAATTTCATGGATGTGCAAGTGGTCTCGCATCATGAGCCTGTTTTTTTGGAAGGCTATGGGCCACAGCCACTGATCAATTTTGTGAATCAGTACAAGGGGCTATCTCTCACACAAAACATCACGATTGAAACCGGCACGCGACAAAAATCGCGCATGGATGGCAACAATGTGCGTATCGATGGCGTTTCGAAAGCCACCGCTTCGGTGCGCATCATCAACCAGACCTTGCTGACCTCCTCGCTGGCAGTCGCTCGCAAAAAACTCGGGTTCTCAGGAAGCCACGATCCTGATCAGATCGCGCGCGTCAAAGCAAATTATTTTGAAAAGCTGACAGGTACCCAATTGTTCGGCAAAAATCTGATCGCGCATTTGGCGCTGGCCAATCGCGAAGTCGAAAAGGCCTACGCCAGCACTCCGGGCGAAGGACTGGATACGGAGGGCAGTGCCGATCCTGATGGCATGTTCATCGATCTCTACAGCGCGCTCGTGTCTGTGCCCAGCATCGGTAAAAATCTGCTCGATGCGGCCAGCTGGGAGCGACTATCTGGACGACTGGAAAAAGGTGACCATGCGATTCTGGTGATGTGGGGCGGTCGCTATTCGATTACACCTGAAGATTTCAAGCCGGGTACCTCACCAGAGCGGCTGTCACTCAAGCAGGGTGGACTGCCGATTGAAATGCGCGATCTGGATCTGGAATTGCAACTGGCGGATGGCACACCACTCTCGCCAGAGAACATGAAAGTGTTTAGGGTGATTGCACAAACCGGGCTGGATTTATCCAAGCCACTGGAACTGAGCCTCGACACTAAACGTGAAAAGGGCATGGTTTATCCAGAAATCATTCGTCAGTCATTCGTATATCGCATCGAGATACCGGAACGTTTTTATGATGTGCCTGCCGGCGACAATAAAACCTGGGTCAGCATTTGGCAGCAACGTGCAACTGAGCTGGGCGTGCTTGCAGGCGCTTTGCTGATACTTGGCATCCTGCTGCTGCAACAGCGATGGCTGACCGCCAACGCACGGCGCTTTACTGTTATACGCGTCAGCTTTCTGACATTTACGCTGGGCTTTATTGGATGGTATGCGCAAGGTCAGCTCTCCATCGTCAATCTGACGGGTGTCGTGCAATCGCTGAAAGAAAGCCGCAGTCTGGCTTTCTTCCTGTATGACCCGATGACGGTCTGCTTGTGGTCTTTCGTGGCCATCACATTTTTCCTGTGGGGCCGCGCGACTTTTTGCGGCTGGCTGTGTCCTTTCGGCGCTTTGCAAGAACTGGTCGCGCGACTGGCACGATTGCTGCGGATTCCGCAAATCAAACTGCGCCGATCGACCGATGCGAAACTTAAAAAAATCAAATATGTCGTGCTGGCAGCCATACTGCTATCAGCCTGGTTTGCGCCTGAGGTCGCTGACAGCCTGGTGGAAATCGAACCCTTTAAAACCGGCATCACCTTGTATTTTGTGCGCGCCTGGCCCTTTGTCGCGTATGCGATCGCCATGGTGCTGGCCAGCGCACTGGTCTACAAATTTTTCTGTCGCTACCTGTGTCCGTTCGGCGCAGGACTCGCCATTCTGGGCAAACTCCAGCTGCTCAAGTGGCTGCCACGTCGCGCCGAATGCGGCACGCCCTGCCAGACTTGTAAGCATCGCTGCGACTATCAGGCCATTCGCCCTGACGGTAAGATTGACTACGCAGAATGCTTTCAGTGCATGGATTGCGTAGTGATTTATCACAGCGACACGCAGTGCGCGCCACGCATTCTTCAAGCCAAGCGCGGTATGACCATACCGATTCGTCCGTTTCAAGCTGCGCTGGAGGCAAAATGAAACGACGTACGGTGCTCACCACCCTTCTGGGTATGCCGGTGCTGGGTGCAACCGGTCTCTGGCTGCGTGAAACACAACTGCGTCCCTATACAGATGCAGGCATCGTGTTCGGGACCACCGTATCAATGACGGTGCTGCATGAGAATGAAACAGTCGCGCGCGCAGCGCTGTCTTCGGCATTCACCGCCTTGCGCGAGGTGGATGCGCTGATGAGTGTGTATCGCGCTAACAGTCAGGTGGGACGCCTGAACCAAGCCGGGTGGCTCGATCAGCCGGATCATCGCTTAGTACAGGTACTCGCAACCGCCCAAGATTTGGCACTCCAAACTGACGGCGCTTTTGATGTGACCGTACAGCCGCTATGGCATGCCGCCAATGCGCGGCAGCCGCTAACGCAAGCGCTGTCACGGGTTGACTGGCGCAAACTCGATGTCAGCGATCGCGAACTTCGATTCCGCGAATCCGGCATGGCCCTGACCCTCAATGGCATCGCTCAGGGCTATGGTGCGGATCAGGCACTCGCTGCGCTCAAGCGCCATGGCATACGTCATGCGTTGCTGGATACCGGTGAACTCGCCAGCCTTGGTACCAACGAAGCAGGCGATCCATGGTCACTCGCGGTACGCGACCCGCGAAATGAAAACCGGTTCGCACAAGTGCTGGCGGCTGATGGTCGCTGTCTAGCCAGCTCAGGTGATTATGCGACGCATTTTACCGATGATTTTTCTCAGCACCATATCGTGGATCCGCATACCGGCACATCACCGACCGAACTGGCTGCAGTCAGTGTGCTGGCTCCATCGGGCCTGCTGGCCGACGGCATTTCAACGGCCTGCATGGTGCTAGGCCCAACGAAATCACTGGCGCTTGCCGCATCATTTAAGGATGTCGATGTGTTGTGCATCACGAAATCAGGCGTCATGCATCATTCGCCAAATTTTCCCCGAGCTGCGACTCGCGCCTGATCATGCAGTAAAACCGACTGCCTTTATTTTTTCCTCAACTCGGGGCGGGCCAGTGGAGTGGACAGCTGAACTTTTCAGCGATATTCCATGGCAGCAGCTTGGCTGGCGAACCATCGCGGACTCGCCGCTAGAACAAAGCGGCGTGGTGAAATTTTTACCTGCTTACGGCCATACATCAAGGCGTCTCAATATCGACATTATTTACAAAATACCGAGCGGACAGAATATTGACCTGCTGTCCCTGTTATTGGCAAAACAACCCCTACGAAAATGGGAGGGTGATCTGCATCGTCTCAAGATGCTGATTGAAACCGGCGAGATCGCGACCACTATGGGCCAATCAAGCGGCAGGCGCAGCCCGCTGTTGAGGCGGCTGCACCGCGAAGGAAAATCATGAAAGCCCTTATCTGGCATGACAATCATGATGTCCGGGTGGAATCCGTGCTTGATCCTGTCCTGTTCAACCCGCGCGACGCAATTGTAAAAATTACCTCAACAGCGCGCGCTGACCGTAAAAACCGGACAAACCCATGTGCAGCAAAATCTGCAACCTTTGCTGGACCGGATACGGCGGGGTGATTTTGATCCCGAACGAGTCATCACTCACCGTATCCCCTTGACGGATGCAGCGCAGGCTTATCGAATGTTTCGGGATAAGCAGGATGGATGTGTGAAGGTGGCGCTGAAGCCTTGGATAAACTGAAAATTTGTTGTAATAAAAAAGGCTGCGAGTAATGCAGCCTTTTTTAGATATTAAAAACCGTACTTTACTCCGGCGGTAATTGCACTTGCCTTGATACCATCATCACCAACTTTTCCAAAATACTGATATTCGAGCGTACCCGCGAATTCTTTGGTGAAATTATAGGCAAGACCAAGACCGACCATAGATGTTGTTTTAGTGACGTTTTCTGACTCGTTGATACCAGCACTAACGAATTTTTGTTCATATTTGTTGGCCGCGATACCAAGCTTGGCAAAGACAGAGAAAGCATCAGTAATCGGTAGAGATCCCACTCCAGCAATATAAAATGCTTGCCGTTGAATTGAATTGGAGTAGCTTGCATCACCTTCTTTATATTTTCCAAAATTGATGTAGCCGATTTCAACTCCAAAATTCTTGTCAATAGAAAAGCCATAGGCGAGATCTACTGCAGTTTTATTTTCCGAACCTACATGATTTTTGTATTCCGAAGAACCAACACCCAGTTTAACGTAGCTTCCTTCTGCATGACTTGCTAAAGGTACCGCCAGAACCGCACCGCATAGCGCAGC
>JBIIEY010000096.1:0-7020 GCA_044237595.1 Burkholderiaceae bacterium
CATGGTGCATCGGCACAAGCGATGGGGGCTGCCGACTTGCCCGTGCCGGTACGCACGGCGATGCGGGGCATGGCCAAACTGATGACAGGAACCGCCTACTATATATAGGGGCGCTATTCCAAGCCGTCGTAGCCTGTCAAACGCTTGCGTCTATCCGAAATGATGGCTGGCGAGCTATCTGGTGCAGCGCCTCGCTGCCGGCTGGCTCAGGTCTCGCGCGAGATGGCCGGTTCCACCGCTTGATGATTCGATCTAGCCGCGCCAATGGCAAACCCGTTCGTCAAGCCGACGTTGTTTGACCGGGCAGATCAGCAAGATCATCGATGATCTCGTAGGAGTGGGTCAGTTCCGCCGTTTTTTCCATCATGATCGAGGCCGAGCAGTATTTTTCATGGGAGAGCTTGATCGCCCGCTCGACCAGATTGGCTTTGAGGTTCCGCCCCTGCACGATGAAATGAAAATGCACCTTGGTGAAGACCTTGGGGTCTTTCTCCGCGCGTTCCGATTTCAGGGTCACTTCGCAGCCGCGAATGTCTTGCCCGCTCTTGCGCAGGATGACCACGACGTCATAGGCGGTGCAGCCGCCCGTACCGGCCAGCACGACTTCCATAGGACGTGGCGCGAGATTGCGGCCGCCGCCATCGGGCGCGCCGTCCATCGTAACCAGATGACCGGAGCCGGTCTCCGCAACAAAGCTCATGCCCGACAAGCCGGTCCAGCGTACTGTGCATTCCATGGAAGTCTTCCTGCTAAAAAGCTCGATATTGTAGGCCTTGAGGCCCCAGCGTACCGATAGCTACCTGTGATGCCACGATAGAAATCATGTCAAAAAGCCAGGATTCGCAGCGCAAAACCCCCGTGCAGGGCGGTTTTGGTGACTGTAATTGACGCCAAGTCATTGAAAACACTATAATCGCCGGTTCTCCAGATTGCTCGAGGAGAAAATATAACAAGGGCGCGTCCGTCGACCGGCGGAACCACCACAGCGAGCACGACATCTTTTTTTAGGAACATCATGAAAACCTTTTCCGCAAAAGGACACGAAGTCCAGCGCGACTGGTTTGTGATCGACGCCACGGATAAAATCCTCGGACGTGTTGCCAGCGAAGTGGCACGCCGACTGCGCGGCAAGCACAAGCCAGAATTCACCCCCCATGTAGACACGGGTGACTACATCATCATCGTTAACGCCGGCAAGCTGCGCGTGACCGGTGCAAAATCTACCGACAAGATCTATTACCGCCATACCGGTTATCCGGGCGGTATCTACGCGACCAAGTTCCGCGATATGCAGGAAAAATTCCCTGGCCGTGCACTGGAAAAAGCAGTCAAGGGCATGCTGCCCAAAGGTCCACTGGGTTACGCCATGATCAAGAAGCTGAAGGTCTATGCCGAAGGCACACACCCGCACAGCGCCCAGCAACCGAAGTCGCTAGATATCTAAGGAACAGACATGATCGGTAACTACAATTACGGAACCGGCCGTCGCAAGAGTGCAGTGGCGCGCGTGTTCATCAAGACAGGTACAGGCAAGATCACCGTCAATGGCAAGGCTGCAGCAGAATATTTCTCGCGCGAGACCGGCCTGATGGTCATTCGTCAGCCACTCGAGCTGACCAACAATGTCGAGCGTTTTGACATCATGGTCAATGTGCACGGTGGCGGAGAATCGGGTCAGGCTGGTGCCGTTCGCCACGGTATTACCCGCGCACTGATCGATTACGATGCAACGCTCAAGCCTGAACTTTCCAAAGCCGGTTTCGTTACGCGTGATGCGCGCGAAGTCGAGCGTAAGAAAGTCGGTCTGCGCAAAGCTCGTCGCGCAAAACAGTTCTCCAAGCGCTAACCTGCTGGTGTGGCTGGATCAAGAGCCGCCGGGTTTGCGCCCGGCGGCTTTTTTATTGATTGCAAATCGGGCGAATGCCTGACGATGGTCTGAAGGAGTCTGCAATGATCAAGGTAGGTATTGTGGGTGGCACGGGCTACACAGGCGTGGAGCTCTTGCGCATTCTTGCAGCGCACCCTGGAGTTGAGCTGAGTGTCATCACCTCGCGCAAAGAAGACGGAATGACGGTGGCCGATATGTTTCCGTCACTGCGCGGCCACGTATCACTAGCATTTTCATCGCCAGAAAAAGCGCGGCTTGATCAGTGCGACGTGGTTTTCTTTGCGACACCCCACGGCGTTGCGATGTCTCAGGCGGCGGAGCTACTGAATGCCGGTGTGAAGGTCATTGATCTTGCCGCCGACTTCCGCCTCAAAGACACCACTGTTTTCGAGCACTGGTATGGCATGTCACACACCTGCCCCAACATTCTTTCGGAAGCGATCTACGGACTGCCGGAAGTTAATCGCGATGCCATTCGCACAGCGCGTGTGATCGGGCTGCCCGGTTGTTATCCCACCTCGATGCAATTAGGTTTTGCGCCACTGCTCACGCAAGGCAAGCCGCTGGTGAATGAGGGAGCGCTGATTGCCGATTGCAAATCCGGTGTATCCGGTGCCGGTCGTAAAGCCGAGGTGCACACTCTGTTGGCCGAAGCGGCTGATAATTTCAAGGCCTATGCCGTCAAAGGTCATCGCCATCTGCCCGAGACGGTTCAGGGGCTCGAAGCCATTGCCGGCCGCAAGATTGGACTCACCTTTGTGCCGCATCTGGTGCCCATGATTCGCGGCATTCATTCGACGCTGTATGCGAGCTTGTTACCCGAGTCACGCGATACCGATTTTCAGGCCTTGTATGAGGCGCATTTCAAAGATGAGCCATTCGTCGACGTACTACCCGCGGGAAGTCATCCCGAGACGCGCTCGGTGCGTGCGTCGAACATGCTGCGTATCGCAGTGCATCGGCCTGGCGGCGGCGACCTGCTCGTTATTTTGGTCGTCGAAGACAATCTGGTCAAAGGTGCCGCCGGTCAGGGCGTGCAATGCATGAACCTGATGTTTGGTCTCGATGAAACGACGGGTTTGCGCCACGTACCCATTTTGCCCTGACGCGCTTGTTCTCCCGCAATCAGCGATCCTGAGTGTTCCCCAGCCCGAGCGCTTCGTGGGCAAAATTCGGGACGCGCAAACCAGGGGCTATAAAGCCCGACCCGCGCACCAGTGTTTTTATTCGAGGTGGCGATGGAGTGGGAAAAGTGGGGTGGGGATGGGCAATACGGCATTGAAACCTGGATCGGGCAAGGTTGCCGCATCGAGGGCAAGCTGGTGTTTCGCGGTGGTTTGCGCGTCGATGGCGAGATCATTGGCGATGTCCAGGCTGATCCTGCAGGCGCAGGCTATCTGATTCTGCCTGCAGAAGGTCGGATTGAGGGCGATGTCCGAGCGAGCGCCGTGGTGGTCGGCGGCGAGGTTCTGGGTAATCTCCATGTCAGCGGCATGGTTGAATTACTGGCCCACGCGCGCATAATCGGCGATATCTCATATGCCAGCATCAAGATGCGGACGGGTTGCAGCGTGACGGGCCAGCTGAAGCCGTTCAATGAGCCGAATATCCCTGAAGCGCATGCGCCATTGCCTGCGCCGCAGGGCGTCCAAGGCTATAATCTCAAGTCATTGATTCATAAGGCAGGAGCATTCACATGAACGCAGTCACCGAAATGCCGGCACCCATTAATTTCACGGACAGCGCAGCCAATAAAGTGGCCCAGCTGATCGAAGAAGAGGGAAACCCTGATCTCAAGCTGCGCGTGTTCGTGCAGGGCGGAGGTTGCTCGGGTTTTCAGTACGGTTTCACGTTTGACGAAATCGTGAACGAAGACGACACGGCCATGATGAAAAATGGCGTGCAGTTGCTGATCGATTCGATGAGCTACCAGTATCTCGTTGGTGCTGAAATCGATTACAAAGACGATCTCGAAGGTGCGCAGTTCGTGATCAAGAATCCGAATGCAACTACCACCTGCGGCTGCGGCTCTTCGTTTTCTGCCTGACCTGTTTTCGCACGCTCAAGAAGCGCGGCTGAGTCCGCGCTTTTTTGTTGCCATCGTATTAGGCGTTCAGTAACGAGTTACGGTCAAGCCAAAGCATTCGGCCGGCGACCCGAATTCTCCACTCGCTCCCGCCGCACCGTCACGCAGGGTAGAGCGCCCCAAGCACACGCGGGCCACGCGCTCCCGTCACCGACGGCAGGTTGGCTGGCAAACGCTCGCAAAAACGCTCAGCCAGCCACGCAAAGGCAAGCGCTTCGACATGCTGCGGTGCTACCCCCAAAACTTCGGTATCCGACACAACACAAGCCAACTGTTCCTGTAGCAAGTGCATCAAATGCGTATTCATCGCGCCACCGCCGCATACATACACAGCCTCAGCACTTGGGGCATCGCGCTGTATCGCATCAGCCAGTGTGCGGGCCGTCAGAGCCGTGAGCGTTGCCTGCACATCGGCGGGCGAGGCACTAGCAAAGTTATGCAGATGCTGCGCCAGCCATGCGGTGTTGAACAAATCACGTCCCGTACTCTTGGGTGCGGGTAGCGCGAGATAGGGTTCACTCATCAGCTTGGCGAGCAAATCCGGCAGGACAGTGCCTGAGGCAGCCCACTGACCACCCTCGTCATAGCGCTGGCCGCGCTGTGCGTGTATCCACCCATCCATCAGCATATTGCCTGGCCCGGTGTCGTAGCCGGTGACATTGCCATCAGGCCGAAGGATGCTGATATTGCTGATGCCACCGATATTAGCCACCACGCGCGTCTGCGTCGTGCTGCCAAAGACCGACTGGTGAAAGGCGGGCACCAGTGGCGCCCCCTGACCACCGGCCGCGATATCGCGATGACGAAAACCGGCAATCACATCAATACCGGTCAGTTCAGCCAGAAGCGCAGGATTGATGATCTGTCGCGTATAACCCAGCTCGGGCCGGTGGCGTATGGTTTGGCCATGGGCGCCGATGGCTGTGACCCGATCAGCGCTGATACCGGCGTCTGCCAGCAGTTGCTGCACACATGCCGCATATAGCTCAGTCAGTTTATTCGTGGCCAGAGCTTCGCGATGAATTTCATCTTCGCTTGCTGATTGCAGTGCCAGCAGCTCGGCTCTGAGCGCGTCGGGAAAAGCAACGAAGGCGGCACGCAAAGCCTGATTTGATGAACTCAGTACACCATCAATGCCATCCAGGCTGGTGCCTGACATCAGGCCGATATAAAGAGTGCTTGAGGGCATCGTGGTAGTCAAAGTGATGCCGTGATCGACGTTTAGCGCGAAGCCAGCGTCACAGGATTCGGCGACATCACCGCAAAGCGATGCGTGATATCGGCGACTCGTTTGCGAAAATGCGGTAACTCAGCAGCAGAGAGCGCAACCGTCTGCGGCAATGCGATCGTGCTCGGATCGCGGGCTTCGTTATTGACGCGGAATTCGTAGTGTAGATGCGGGCCGCTGGACCAGCCGGTGCTGCCCACGTAACCAATCACCTCTCCTTGCGCCACTCGTTTGCCAAGACGCATGCCTGTCCCGATGCGGCTCATGTGCGCATACGCTGTTGAATACACGGGCCCGTGTTTGACAATCACCACATTGCCATAACCATTTTGAACGCCTGAAAAATCAATGATGCCATCAGCCGTTACACGTATCGGCGTTCCCTCGGGTGCGGCAAAATCAATACCCTTGTGGTGCGCCCATTCGCCAGAAATCGGATGCATGCGCATCGCAAAGCCCGAGGTGATGCGCGACATTGGGAGCGGCGATTTGAGGAAGGTTTTTTTCAATGAGTTGCCTGATGCATCGTAATAATCACCCCGCGGGCTATCGCCAGTACCAAACCATATGGCTTGTCGGTGATTGCCGTTATAGTGAAACTCTGCTGCCAGCACACGGCCACTACGAACAAACTCGCTGCCGTGCCACAGCGATTCATAAATCACTTGAAACTGGTCGCCTTTGCGAAGTTCAGCAGAAAAATCAATATCGCCCCCAAAAATTTCCAAAAGCTGTTCCGTTACCGTATCTGGAAGTTGTGCTGTGTCGGTGGCAGCAAAAAATGTTGAACGAATCTCGCCGGAGCGCATCTCGACCCGTCGCTCCAGCGCGACTTCGGTGCGCTTGCTGCTGAAGCCATCAGCAGTTTTTCCGAGAATCAGATTTGTTGCGTTGTTCTGGTTGCCGGGGCTGTCCAGGAGTGTTTGCATGGACAGTAATTTGCCCTCCGGGCTGATGCTTGCCTGCAGCCGCGCGCCCGAGCGCAGGGTGACCAGTGTTCGTGCGTGAGCGTCCCTGCGTATGAAGTTCGCGGCGCCTGGATCATTAACCCCCATGCGATTAAGTAGCGACCACAGATTGTCTCCGGGTCGTACCCGCTCCTCGACGATGAAGGGAGTCGAGGCTTTGCGCAATGCGCTGATTTGGGTGGAAAGGTCGGGTAGCGCCAGCTCTTCGGTGATGGTCACGACTGGCAGATCGGCCGCATCCGGTGCCAAAGGCGCAACACCGGCAGCGCCAAACGCGATCAGAGACAGTCCTGCTGCCGCAAAAGATACTTTGCGGCTCGTAGGTAGCGAACACAGCTTTCGCCACAGGCGGATGACGGCTATCCGGGATTTGTCGGTCAGACGCATGCGATAGGATAAAATTTGCTGTTTTTCTCTGCAGCACCGCTTTCGCCGCAGTGTATTTCAAGAAAAAACAAAGACCGCATTATAGCAAACGCAACACACGATTTTTTGACCCGGTACAAGCCATCATGGACGTAAAAACGCAGTCTGATTCCGTTTCTCAATCTGGCGGCACCGCTGCATTGCCGCTCTCCGACAAAGTTCGCGAGGCACTGGCCATCGTCAAACGGGGTGTTGACGAACTGCTCATCGAATCCGAGTTTGCGCAAAAACTGGCATCGTCAGAAAAAACGGGCAAGCCACTGCGCATTAAACTCGGTCTGGATCCTACTGCGCCAGATTTGCATCTGGGACACACGGTCGTGCTCAATAAAATGCGCCAGCTGCAGGATCTCGGGCATACGGTCATTTTTCTGATTGGTGATTTCACCTCGATGATCGGCGATCCTTCGGGACGCAATATCAC
>JBIIEY010000097.1:0-7000 GCA_044237595.1 Burkholderiaceae bacterium
GATACTTCCACGTTGTATTCATAGCTAGCCACCGACTTGCCATCTTCTTCCAGTGAGCCATCCATCATCACCGATGAAAAACCAGAGCGTATCGCTGCCATGCAGACCGCCGGCGACTGGCCGTGGTCCTGATGCATGACGATGGGGATATGAGGATACGCTTCAACCGCTGCAGAAATCAGATGACGCAAAAAGGCTTCACCTGCATATTTGCGTGCACCCGCCGATGCTTGCATGATCACAGGCGCGCCAACTTCATCGGCAGCGGCCATGATCGCTGACACCTGCTCAAGATTATTGACATTGAATGCCGGTAAACCATAAGCATTTTCTGCAGCATGGTCGAGCAACTGGCGCATTGAAACGAGAGGCATGTTCAGATTCTCCGGAAATAAAAATTATCGTTCACCAATCTTCGTGATCTTCAGGGCGTTGGTACCACCAACCTGCCCCATGGGCTCACCCCAGGTCACGACGATCATGTCATCTTTAACGGCCAGCTTTTTGGCAACCAGCAAGGTCTCGACATCGGCAAGCACTTTTTCACGGTCGGCCGATGAGGGCTTGAGCTGCAAAGTGTGTACGTTGCGGTAGAGCGCGAGCTTGCGCTGCGTAGCGAGACTCGGTGTCATCGCATAAATCGGCATGCCAATATTGTGGCGACTCATCCACAGCGGCGTCGAGCCGGACTCGGTCAGCGCAACAATCGCGGCGGCCTGCAGGTGATACGCAGTAAACAAGGCGCCATACGCAATCGATTGATCGATGCGAGTGAATGTCACGTTCAAAAAATCCGCATCAAGCGACAGGTGCTCGGACTTCTCGGCCTCGGCACACACGGCCACCATGGTTTCCACTGTCTCTACCGGATACTTGCCCGCCGCCGTTTCCGCCGAGGTCATCACCGCGTCCGTGCCATCAAGCACCGCATTCGCCACGTCAGAAACTTCTGCACGGGTGGGTATCGCATTCTGAATCATGGATTCCATCATCTGCGTGGCAGTAATCGCAAGCTTGTTACTCGCGCGCGCCATGCGGATCATGCGTTTTTGCAGTGCCGGTACCGCAGCGTTACCAACTTCCACCGCCAGATCACCTCGCGCGACCATGATGCCATCGGACGCATCCAGGATCTCCTGCAAACGAGGGATCGCTTCAGCACGCTCGATCTTTGCAATCATCTGCGGCTTGCAGCCGTACGCCTCACCGGCGATATTGGCCAGCTGCCGTGCCATTTCCATATCGGTTGCATTTTTGGGAAACGACACCGCAACAAAATCAGCTCCGAGACGCATCGCGGTCTTAATGTCTTCCATGTCTTTCGCCGTCAGCGCAGGTGCGGACAAACCGCCGCCCTGACGGTTGATGCCCTTGTTGTTGGACAGCTCGCCACCGATCTTCACCGTCGTATGGATTTCGCTACCCTTCACCTGCGTCACAACCAGCACGATCAAACCATCATTTAGCAGAAGCACATCGTCGGGCTTGAGATCGTTCGGCAATTCTTTGTAGTCGAGGCCGGCGCGATCTTGATCGCCCATCTCGCACTTCGCATCCAGAATGAATTTTTCGCCTTTGACCAGCTCGATCTTGCCGTCCTTGAATTTGCCGACACGAATTTTCGGTCCCTGCAAGTCCGCCATGATGGCAATCTCGCGACCGCAAGCCGCAGCAGCATCACGCACCATCTGCGCCCGCGCAACATGATCTTCTGCGGTGCCATGCGAAAAATTCAAACGCACCACATCGACACCTGCTTCGATCATGCGCTTGAGGATGTCCGGCGTGTTGGATGCCGGGCCGATAGTGGCAACGATCTTGGTGGCGCGAGTCTTCATTAGGGGATCTTTATTGTGCGCGCTGCTCGAGTATTTCGACAGCCGGGAGTACCTTACCCTCGAGGAATTCAAGGAAAGCCCCGCCGCCGGTAGAGATATAACCGACCTTGTCGGCAATACCGTATTTGGCAATCGCTGCCAGCGTGTCACCACCGCCGGCAATCGAGAAACCACTGGAACGGGCAATCGCCATCGCCAGCGTTTTTGTTCCGTGACCGAATTGGTCGAATTCAAATACACCCACCGGGCCATTCCATACGATGGTGCCGGCGTCGAGCAGTTGCGCTGCGAGTACTTCGGCAGTCTTGGGGCCGATATCCAGAATCATGTCGTTCGCTGCCACCTCATTGACCGATTTCACCGTTGCGACTGCCGTCGGCGAGAATTCGGTTGCGCACACCACATCGGTGGGGATAGGTACGGTGGCGCCGCGTGCGGACATCATGTCGATGATGGCTTTGGCTTCAGCGACCAGATCAGGCTCGGCGAGCGATTTGCCTATGGGCAGACCTGCTGCAAGCATGAAAGTATTTGCAATACCACCACCGACAATCAGTCGGTCGACTTTAGCCGCCAGTGATTTGAGAATGGTGAGCTTGGTCGATACCTTGGAGCCAGCCACGATGGCAGCCAATGGCTTGGCAGGTTGGCCCAGCGCCTTGCCCAGCGCATCGAGCTCTGCCGCGAGCAGTGGGCCGGCGCAGGCTATAGGTGCAAATTTTGCGATCCCATGCGTGGTGGCTTCTGCCCGGTGCGCGGTACCAAACGCATCGTTAACATAGACGTCGCACAGCGCTGCCATTTTTTTTGCGAGCTCGTCACTGTTTTTCTTCTCGCCGATATTCACACGGCAGTTCTCGAGCATCACGACCTCGCCGGACGCCACCGAGACGCCATCCACCCAATCCTGTTTCAGCGCGACCGGCTTGCCCAGTAACTCGGACAAACGCTGGGCGACGGGGGCGAGTGTGTCCTCGGCCTTGAGCTCACCTTCGGTGGGACGACCGAGGTGCGAAGTCACCATGACAGCGGCGCCAGCTTTGAGTGCCGCCTCTATGGCAGGAACGGATGCACGTATCCGAGTATCTTCGGTGATATGGCCGGCATCATCCTGAGGCACATTCATATCGGCACGGATAAAAACGCGTTTGCCCTGGAGCTTGTTCTGTTCGACGAGATCACTGAGTCGGTTGAATCGCATGTCGGATTCCTCTGGTGGGAGTGGCTTCGGAAAAGCCCGCTATTTTACCGCAGGCCATCCGCACAGAGACCGTTGCCAGACCGGCATTGCGCTATGGTCAGGCCGTTCTTTAGCTGAACAGGCGCAGCAGGGTAAAACAAGCCATGCCAAAAACCAGTGTCCCCAGCAAATGACGCGTCTTGAGGAAGAAAAGCACTGCAGCGATACCCGCCAGCAGCCGTATGTTTTTCCAGGGCTCGACCAGAACGCCACCCGAGAGCAGCAGATCGGGCGCCAGAATCGCGGCCAGCGCCACAGCCGGCACAAAACTGAGAGCATGCTGCAGCCAGTCGGGCATGCGCACCGACTGTGCAAACAGGAAAAAAAATCCGCGCCCCACCACGGTGCCTATGGTCATGAGCACGATCAGCAGCAGAAATTCGTTGTTACTCATGAGGCTGATCCGGTCTGGCCACTGAGGCCCGCTGGGTAATCAGTCGATCGGCGACCACCGCCGCCGCAATACCCAGCACCATCGCCACCAGCAGACCCAGTCGGTAAGGCAGTCCAACGCTCATGACCGACACTACGCTGGCCACCACCACGCCAATAAAGGTGGGCCGGTTAGCAACCAAGGGCACGGTAATCGCCAGCAGCGCGACCGTGCCCGCAAAACCTATCCCCCAGCTGGCGGGAATCTGGCTGGCCAGCAGGATACCGGCCACGGTACCGCCCTGCCAGGCAGTCCAGTTGGGCATGGCCAGGCCTCTGAAATAGGCGACTTTGCCGGCGGTCTTGCCCAGCGTGTGCGCGGGGTAACGCTGAGGAAAAAAAGCCATGATCACATCGACATTGAAATAGCCGTACCAAAGCCGCTGATACCAGGGCAAATGGGCGAAATGCGGGCCGATCACAGCGCTGAAAATCACGAAGCGCAAATTGACCATGAAACCCGTGAACACGATCACCCCCAGCGGTACGCTGGCTGCAATCAGCGGCAGGACCGCCAACTGCGCCGATCCGGCGTAAACGGTGATGGTCATGAGCAAGGCTTGCCAGATCGTCAGACCGGCCTGCACCATGGCCATGCCTGTGACCGTGCCCCATGCAAAGAGGCCCGGCATCGTCTGAGTACTGACGCGCACCCCGTCCCAGAATGCGGCGCGTTCGCGCTCTGCTGCTTCAGTCGGGATGGAATTCATGAAAAGTGATTAAAAATTCAGCAGCCCTGCTAATGGGCAATCCGCTATTTTAACGAGTTACCTGCCGAATAAATCCAGATCCGATAACGCGCCAGAATCCCCGTGCACGATCAGCCCGCACAAATCGAGCGTCTGGCATGTTTTTAGCCACCTTGAAAGGTCCCGGTGTTATTTCATGGACGCTGACCTCAGAAGCCGCCATGAAGCCAACGAGACAGGCGCTGAATCCGTTAAAATCGCGGTTTTGCAATATTGACGGGAGAATGTTTCATGTCCATGGCTGACCGCGACGGCAAGATCTGGAAAGACGGCCATATGATCGAGTGGCGCGATGCCACTTTGCATATGCTGACCCACAGCCTGCACTATGGCATGGCGATTTTCGAAGGTGTGCGCGCCTACAAAACCGTCGATGGCACCGCAATTTTTCGTCTGAAAGAACACACGCAGCGCCTGTTCAATTCGGCGAAGATTTTCCAAATGAAGCTGCCCTTCGATATGGAAACGCTGATGGCCGCGCAGCGCGAGGTGGTTCGTGCCAATCAGCTCGAATCCTGCTACATCCGTCCGTTGGCGTGGATAGGTTCCGAAAAAATGGGCGTTTCCGCGCGCGGTAACACCATTCACGTCTCGGTCGCCGCCTGGCCCTGGGGCGCTTATCTCGGCGAAGAAGGCCTGGCCAAAGGTATACGCGTCAAAACTTCCTCGTTTACCCGTCATCATGTAAACATTTCGATGGTGCGCGCAAAAGCCAGCGGCTATTACATCAACTCCATTCTGGCCAATCAGGAAGTCACTGCCGATGGCTATGACGAGGCACTGCTGCTGGACACCGAAGGTTATGTCTCCGAAGGCGCTGGCGAAAATGTCTTTATCGTCAAAGCCGGCAAAATTTACACGCCAGATCTGGCCAGCTGCCTCGATGGCATTACGCGTGATTCCGTACTTACCATGGCACGCGATCTGGGTATCGAGGTGATCGAGAAGCGCATCACACGCGATGAAATTTACTGCTCTGACGAGGCCTTCTTTACTGGCACTGCCGCCGAAGTGACACCTATTCGCGAACTCGACGGTCGTCAGATTGGTGCTGGCAGCCGAGGACCCGTGACTGAACAATTGCAGTCGCTGTTCTTTGATGTCGTAGGCGGCAAGGCAGCAAAATACAAGCACTGGCTGACACCTGTCTGATCTAAGGATGAACGAATGACACAGCCATCCTCCGTTGTAGAGCTCGATAGTCAGGACCTGCCGGCGTATTGCCCGAACAAGGCCATGCCGGTGTGGTCTTCACATCCGCGCGTATCTCTGGATTTCGATGAACAGGGTCGCGCGAAATGTCCTTATTGCAGCACCCAGTATCAGCTCAAGCCCGGCGCTCACGCTCACGGACACTGATACCAAAGAGACCCGGCAGCCGTGGCATGGGTGGCCACTCTGCCCTGCATAAAAAAACGATACGCTGCCCATGCCCAGTCCGATTCGAATTTTCGCCAGTGCCGACGATGTAGAACACGCGTTCTACGATGCCATTGCGCGCGCAGATCTGGAGAGTCTGATGGCGCTGTGGGCTGATGACGATGAAATCAGCTGCATCCACCCCGGCGCGCCCCGCCTTCAGGGCCATGCAGCGATACGCGAATCATGGGAAATGATCTTCGAGCGTGGTCCGGTACATATCCGGCCACGTCATCTGCATGTGAGCCAAAATATGAGCAGCGCCGTTCACAGTCTGATCGAAGAAGTCAAAACACCCGATGACCCAGACTGGCAGCAAGCCCACATCGTCGCCACCAATGTTTACCTCAAAACACCGCAAGGCTGGCGCATGGTGGTACACCACGCTTCGATCGCGCCAGGTGCGCCAGCGGATGAGCAAGCCAGTGGTTCAGGCGTGCTGCACTGATGGATTACCGCGCACCGATCTGGCTGCCGGGCGGACATCTGCAAACCATTTATCCGGCCAAATGCATCAGCCCGCCTGAAGTCACGCTGCATCGCGAACGCTGGGACACCACCGATGGTGATTTCATCGATGTTGATTTCGTCGAAGGGCTGCCGGGTAAACCTTTCATCACGCTCTTTCACGGGCTGGAGGGTTCTTCATCAAGTCACTATGCGCGCGCCATCCTGCATTACATAGAGTCATTGGGCTGGTCGGGTGCGGTACCGCATTTTCGTGGCTGCTCTGGTGAGCTCAATCGCGCACCGCGTTTTTATCACTCCGGTGACGCCAATGAAATCGACTGGATTTTGCGTCGCATGGCGGGTCATCCGCAAGTACGCAATGCCTCCGATTTTTTTACCGTCGGCATTTCGCTAGGCGGCAACGCCCTCTTGCGCTGGCTGGGTGAGTTCGCCGAAGACACTACGTTTGTGGATGCTGCCTGCGCTATCTCGGCACCGCTTGATCTCGCGGCCGGCGGTGCTGCACTCTCGCGTGGCGTGAACATGATTTATACGCGCGCATTTCTTCAGACTCTGAAACCGAAGTGCCTGCAAAAGCTCGAACAATTCCCCAAACTCTTTGACAAAGAACGCCTGCTAGCGGCACGCGATCTGTATGAGTTCGACAATGTCGTAACAGCACCGCTGCATGGCTACCGCGATACCAATGATTATTGGGACAGGGCCAGCGCCAAGCATGTTCTCAGTGAGATCACCGTGCCCACGCTGGTGATGAATGCCCGCAATGACCCCTTCCTGCCGGCGCGACATCTGCCGCGCAAGGCCTCTTCGTCTGTCATTCTGGAATATCCGGCGCAGGGTGGTCATGTGGG
>JBIIEY010000098.1:0-6982 GCA_044237595.1 Burkholderiaceae bacterium
CATGTCGCGATCGGGTTGGCCGTACCAGTCATGCGCAATACGCCCAGCTGTCTTTGCCAGATCATGGACGGGCAAATGCGGCAGCATCAGGCCGTCGTCCCACTGAAAATCGCCCGCATCATCAAAAAGGATCGCACGTGCGCCGGCTTCGACTGCTTGGGCAATATAGTTGCGGCCATCACCTGACTCGCCAGGGCATGCCAGAAACACATCCCCGGCACGCACGCGTCGTGAATCGGTGGTGAGCTGAGCGCCGGGCACAGTGTCACGTAACCACTGATGGACGTCGGCTGTGGTGATCATGGCGGCGGCCATCACATACTCTCCGCCACCGGCGTTGCCGGCATGATCACGTTGGCCACCGAAGTGTCTGGCGCAATATTGAGCGAGCGCAGGGTGCTTGATGCAACCTTCGAGAAAACAGGTCCGGCGACCTTACCACCGAAATGCTGACCGCCAGTGGGTTCGTCAATCATTACCGCAATGATGATGCGTGGATTCGATGCAGGTGCAAGCCCAACGAACGATGCCACATATTTGTTCACATAACGGCCGCCCTCGACCTTGTGCGCGGTACCCGTTTTACCTGCGACGCGATAGCCGCGCACTTGCGCATACGGTGCTGTGCCGCCGGGGCCAACAACACGCTCCATCATTTCGCGCATTTGAATGGCTGTTTTTTCCGTAATGACGCGTTGCGGCTGGGGTGACTGCGTGACTTTCTGGAATGACAGCGGAATGGTTTCGCCATTGCGCGCAAAAATCATGTATGAGCGAGCGACCTGAATCAGCGAAACCGAGATGCCATGACCATAACTCATGGTGGCCTGATCGACTGGCTGCCAGTTTTTGTAAGGCCTCAGGCGACCGGCAACAGCGCCGGGAAAGAAGGAACGCGGTAGCGCCTGACCATAGCCGACCGCTGTGAACATATCCCACATCTGACGCGACTGCAGTTTCTGTGCCACCCGTATCGTGCCGACATTCGAAGATTGCTGAATGATTTGCGACACAGACATGCTGGATGGATGACCGTGTGAATCCCCAACAGATTTGGAACCAAAGGTAATTTTATTGGGGGTATCCAGCACGGTATCCGGTGTGATCAACCCACGATCCATGGCCAGCGCGATGGTGAATGGCTTGAGCGTCGAACCTGGTTCGTAAGTATCGGTGAAGACGCGATTGCGGATGTGATTGACATTACGCCCTTCACGCACGTTCGGATTGAACGTCGGCATGTTCGCCAGCGCCAGCACTTCACCGGTCTGCACATCCAGGACCACAATCGCACCCGCCTTGGCCTTGTGTTCCTCGACTGCTTGCTTGAGATGGGTAAATGCAATGTATTGGATCTTGCTGTCAATGGATAGCGTGAGATCGCGACCATCTTGAGGTTCGCGTATGTAGGCGATATCTTCGATCACGCGACCTTTGCCATCGCGGATGACACGGCGACTTCCGGTTTGTCCGGCTAGATCCTTTTGGTGGGAATACTCGATACCCTCGAGACCCGCATCATCGACGTTGGTAAAACCGAGAATATGCGATGCAATCTGACCCGATGGGTAATGGCGCTTGTACTCCTTGCGCGCATAAATGCCGGGGATACCGAGTGCGATTACCTGATCGGCGACTTCCGGCTCCACCTGCCGTTTGATCGGCACAAAGTTTCCACTGGCATCCAGTTTTTTCTGCAAATCCGGGACGCTGATTTCGAGCAGTTGCGCGAGTTTTTTCAGTTTTTCGGGCGTCACTTCGACCGCATCGGGGATGACCCAGATACCTTTGGCAGGCAGCGAGGTCGCCATGACCTCGCCATTGCGATCAAAGATTTTGCCGCGAACTGCTGGCAGTTCCAGCGTGCGAGCGTAGCGCGAAGTACCTTTTTTCTGAAGAAAATCGGTCGTCAATACCTGCAACCAGAATGCACGCGCAGCGAGCATGACAAAGGCGGCAAACAAAACAAACAACACAAACCGCGAGCGCCACGCAGGCAACTGCACCGCCAGTACGGGACTCGGCGAGAAGGGCACCCCTCGTGCAGCAGCTTTGCGGCTGGGTGCGCGCATCAGCGACCTCCCACCGTGATGTAGCGCGTGCGATCTGCCGTGGGTGTGTTCATACCCATGGACTTTGCCATCGCATCAATGCGTGCGTGCTTGGCGAGATTGGATTGCTCAAGCTGAAGCTGCGACCATTCCGTTTCAAGTTGCTGCTGACGCAGCTGCGCTTGCTCGAGTGCGATGAACAGCCGGCGCGCCTGATGCTGTGAATTGACAAGCAGGAGCGAACACAACACAAGCAGTGCGAGCATGGGAATGAGTGAACGCTGATTCATGCCGCGGCCTCGGGCAGGCGCATGGCACTGCGCATGACGGCCGAGCGCGCACGCGGATTAGCAGCAATTTCAGCTTCAGAGGGTTTGAGGCGGGCAAGCAGCTTCATCTCGGGCTGCGGAAGATCGACGGCACGAATCGGCAGCCGACGGTCGGGCTGCGGCACGCTGGCTTTGGAAGCCATGAACCGCTTGACGATGCGATCTTCAAGCGAATGAAAACTGATCACCACCAATCTCCCGTACGGCGCGAGTAAGCCGTATGCCTGTGTCAAACCTGCTTCAAGTTCTTCAAGTTCTTTATTGATGAAAATCCGTACAGCCTGAAAAGTCCGGGTGGCCGGGTCCTTGCCTTTTTCACGGGTCTTGACGGCGCCAGCCACGAGCGCGGCAAGTTGTCCTGTGCTGGTGATGGGCTCGACTGCCCTGCGAGCAACAATCGCCTTTGCAATCTGAAAAGCAAACCGTTCTTCCCCATAGTCGCGAATCACTTTCTCCAGGTTGTCCTGTGTTTCAGTTGCCAGCCATGCCGATGCCGGCATGCCGCGCGTGGTATCCATGCGCATATCCAGTGGACCGTCTGCGCGGAAACTGAATCCGCGCACCGCCTGATCAACCTGCGGTGACGACAAACCCAAATCCATCAGCACGCCATCAACCTTCGTCACACCGAGCGAGGACAGCGCTGCTTCCATCGTTGCGAAACTGTGATGCACGATGGAAAAGCGCCCATCCTCAGCAGCCAAATGCTCCGCCACAGCGACCGCCTGCGTATCCTTATCGAAAGCGAGCAAGCGACCCTGCGCCGACAATTGGCCCAATATCTTTTTACTGTGTCCGCCACGGCCAAAGGTGCCGTCAACGAAAATGCCATCGCGACGCGCATCACGAATCTCGAGTGCATCGATCGCCTCATCCAGCAGCACTGTGCGGTGCGTGTACTCGGGCACCGTGACGTCATTCATGTGCTGCCGTCAGAAAGAAAAGTTGTTCAATACATCGGGCATGCCGGCGGCGATCGCCTCGGACTCGCTCTCTTCGAGTTTCGCGGCATCCCAAACTTCAAAATGACTACCCATGCCCAGCAACATCACCTCGCGCGACATGCCGGCCGCAGCACGCAGCTCGGGTGAAATCAAAATCCTTCCCGCGCCGTCCATCTCCACATCGCTGGCATTGCCCAGAAAAATGCGCTGCCATGCCCGCGCCGACATCGGCCAAGCGGCAATTTGCTCACGATGGGTTTCCCAGACAGGACGGGGGAATAACAAGAGGCAACCGTGCGGGTGTTTGGTCAGCGTGACGCGGCCTTCGCTCTGCAACGAGAGGGCGTCACGATGCCGAGCCGGAATCGACATCCGTCCCTTTGCATCCATGCTCAATGCGGACGCACCCTGATACACCTTGCCTGCCTCCTCGTTCATTAAAAAATCGCAAACAGCCGCAGCGCCTGTTTGCTGGGAAAAAAGAAACTTTTTCCCCCACAAAAAGACACTTTTTCACACTGCCGCTCACTTTAGAGGATCGCGAATTGTCGGTCAAGGAATATCCCGCGCTGAAAGTGAGATTTTTTTCAATAAAGTCAAGGACTTAGCGCAACTACTTGAGATTAGGCTGAAGAAGAATAGCCTTGAGAAATGAAGGACTTAGATGCACAAGTGAAAGTAGAACCTGAGTAATACACATGTGTTTTGGTGCGGGGGTGCTGGAAAAGATAAAACGCTGAAAAGAAAGACTGTGCGAGCGCAATGTAGTCGGCTCAAAAAGAAAGTGCTTCCCCGCTCACTAATTGCCTGATCTTGAGATGACCGGCTAATTGGAGAGAAGGGAAAAAATGAAGCAGACCGATAGGCCGGATTCTGTTTCGCTGTCGGACAAGTCCGGCAGCGATGACAGTCATTCCTCTAGGCCCCCAATTGCTCGGGGGCTCAAGCTCTCTACCCGCACGCTCAGCGAGCAGCATCAACGCGTGCCTATTTGAGATTGCTCCGGGTGGAGGTTACCGCGTTTCACCCTTTGGGACGCAAACGAGCAACTTTCGCCACTCGCTGGTCCCAAAGACTCGTCTCTGTGGCCCTATTCCGCGCCTCACGGCGGACGGTCGTTAGCCGTCACCCTGCTCTATGGAGTCCGGACCTTCCTCCCGCGCATTGCTGCGCCAGCGACTGTCTGGTCTGCTTCACGGGGTCGATTGTAATCCCTCGGTGAGGTATTGACCGTGAAGCTGATGATTAACTGAAGACCGGCTTGCGTTTCTCAAGAAACGCCGAGAAAGCCTCTTTCGCATCAGGCCCTTGCAGCAGCCGCATGAAATGTTGCAATTCTTCCTGCATCGCGGCATCGACACCCGCTGCCAAATCTTTTTTCATGAGCTGTTTGGTAATGCGCAGGGATTCCGTAGGTAGTGCGACCAGTTTCGCTGCCTGCGCTGCAACGAATGAAGGCAACTCATCTGCTGGCATGACCTTGCTGACTAAGCCCATTTGCGCCGCTTCATCTGCTTTAAAGGCTTCACCAAGCAATAATTTTTCTGCAGCACGCTGATAACCTGCCAATCGTGGAAAGAGGCAACTCGATGCAAACTCGGGACACAGCCCCAGTTGAGTGAAAGGCATTGCAAAACGAGCGTTCTCTGCGGCATACACCAGATCGCAATGCATGAGCAAGGTCGTACCAATACCGATCGCCATACCACTGACCGAAGCGATCACGGGCTTTTCTGCATCACGCAGCGCGTTCATGAACAGAGTGACATGCGAATCACCGGGTTGCGGCGGATATTTCAGAAATTCTTCGACATCGTTACCGGCGGTGAAGATGCTGCCCTCACCTGTGATCACGATGGCGCGTACGGACTTGTCGTTGGCAGCTGTAGTCAGCCCATCAGATAGCGATTGGTACATCGCTCGAGTGATGGCATTTTTTTTGTCAGGGCGATCAAAGGCGAGTGTGGCGATGCCATCGGCGATGTGGAATTTTATGGACATTTTTTTCGCTTTATTTTTTGAATATGGCGCTGCGTGGATTGGTGCTTAAGGCGCTTCGTATTATTTATCAAAGGCAGCGGGTGCACAACGAAAGACACTCAGAGACTACATACACTCAAAAATCCCCGCCGCCCCCATACCGGCACCAACGCACATCGTCACCATACCGTATTTCAATTGGCGGCGGCGCAGTCCGTGGATGACCGTGGCCGCGCGTATCGCGCCGGTGGCACCCAATGGATGGCCGAGCGCAATCGCGCCGCCCAGCGGATTGATCTTTGCCGGATCCAAGCCCAGATCCTGACGTACGGCGAGCGCTTGTGCAGCGAACGCTTCATTGAGCTCTATCCAGTCCATCTGATCAAGCGTAAGCCCGGCCAGTCGCAGCGCTGCGGGTATGGCTTCTTTGGGGCCGATGCCCATGATCTCTGGCGGCACACCTTTGACGGAAAACGAAACGAAACGCGCAAGGGGCTGCAAGTTGAATTGCTTGAGTATTTTTTCGCTCACCAGAATCAATGCACCCGCGCCGTCAGACGTTTGCGAGCTATTACCTGCGGTGACTGTGCCTTTGGCAGCGAAGACTGGCTTGAGTTTAGCTAGCGCTTCCAGACTGGTGTCGGCGCGCGCACCTTCATCTTGCGACACGATCTTGGTGCTTGTTTTTATCTGGCTGCTACTCAGATCAGGAAATTTTTCCACGACTTCGACAGGCGTGATTTCATCTGCACACTCGCCATTTTGTTGTGCAGCGATGGCGCGACGATGGGATTCAAGTGCGAAGGCATCCTGATCTTCACGACTGATCTTCCATTGCTGCGCGACCTTCTCTGCCGTCAGACCCATGCCATAAGCCATGCCGATATTGTCGTCTTTGAAGATACCCATGTTCATCGACGGATGATGTCCGGGCATGGGAATCATGGACATGGATTCAACGCCGCCGGCGATCATCACATCGGCTTCGCCGGTACGTATGCGATCAGCTGCCATTGCAATGGCCGTGATGCCAGAGGCACAGTAACGATTGACGGTGACGCCCGCGACTGTTTTGGGCAAACCTACCAGCAGCACAGCCATGCGCGCCAGATTCAAACCCTGTTCGGCTTCGGGGAATGCGCATCCGATGATGGCGTCTTCAATGGTGGCTGGATCAAGATTGGGTACTTGCGCGAGAGCTGCACGTATCGTGTGCACGAGTAGATCGTCGGGCCGCACATGTCGAAAGACGCCACGCGGTGCTTTGCCGATGGGGGTGCGGGTGGCGGCTACGATGTAGGCTTCTTGCAGTTGTTTGCTCATGGCGATGAGTTCCTCGCATTTGATGATTCAGTATCGGGCGATAAGTAGGTACTGATTATTTCTGATCTATGTGAATAAACAAATCAAGGCTCGCCCCTAATTTCAGTCAGCTAACGGTTTAAGCTGTTTGTGCACAACGAAAGACACTGGATCCCGGCTTCCGCCGGGATGACGTTTGAGAGGCTGTTAGTCCCAAAATCATCATCCCAGATTGCGCCGGGGTGACATTTGAAGATCTATTGACCTCAAAATCGTCATCACCTGCATGTGATGACTGCTGCGTGGGCGGTTCGCATGCGATCCGAATTCCCTACTCGCTCCCGGCGTAGGCCGGGATCCAGCGCCTTAATTCCTC
>JBIIEY010000099.1:0-6973 GCA_044237595.1 Burkholderiaceae bacterium
GGATCAGCAGCCGATCAACTGCATCTAGCTTGTGAGTCGGCTGGCTTGATTTCAGTCGCCCTGACTGGCGCAACCATGCACCAAGTCCGTGGGCAAATCCCTGTGCTGCCATCGCGCACACCTGACGTTCTTGCGCTACGTGCCACAAGCTGGCAGCGGCAGTCATCACTTGCTTTAGCGTGTAGCCATCGAAGACCACGCTCTCGTGCGCAATGAGCTCGGAAGCCAGTGCTTCGGGGCTTGCTTCGAAATGATCCAGCAGGCGCAAATCTACCACATGGGTCGGGGTGAAACCTTGCTGTGTGAGAACCAACGATAAATCCGATTCGTGCATCGGTGTTACCGGATGGCGCGACATGACCGGATGACGGTCAAGTCGATACACCGCCGTGCCAGCGCGTGCGTAGTGATGACCAAACATGGTGTAACGGCCGAACTCCGGCGTGGCTGCCAGCACGGGAATCAGACTACTTGGCCAGCACGCTTGCATCAGTTGCATTGCATGGCCGAGGCTGCCTGTATCGGGTGATGAATCAAAGGTAGAACAGCATTTGTACTGAACCAGCGGCACTTTCAGTTGCCCGAATTTTTCCAGTACCGGCATCAGCTCAGCGCGCATGCCATCAGGATCCAGCGAGCGCGCTGTGCCTGCGACGCCTACGACATCATAGTGTCGGGCAGCTTGTTCAAGGACATTCGCGCAAGGATCGGAAAAAAACAAAACCGTCTTCAGTCCATGCCGCGCATATTGCGCAGCGTTGTCCGAAGCACCCGTAAAATCATCGCCATAGAACAGGACTTTTGCCCGCAAGTTTTCGTTCGCGTCGTTCATGATTTTATGGCCTCATGCGCGCGAAAATTCAACAACGCTCATGTGAATTTTTCCAGTGCTTCGCGTAATTCACGATGCGTTTTTGCTGCGACATCCAGCGGCACTCCCTCGATGGCTGCTGACCAGGATTGGCGCAGTGCACTCACGCCGGCAGCGATGCCGCCAGGGTGTGCGAACAATCCACCACCGGCAAGAAAAATCAGATCAGTCGACTGCAGCCGTTCCCACGTAGGCGCTGCCTGCCTGACAGTCTGACCCGACGAGAACACCGGCATGATCGTGCAGGGTTTGTCCGTAAACATCGGTGTCATGCAGGCGCGTGCCGAAGTGATCACACTGTCGTCATCTTCCTGAAACTTGTTGGCGATGCCATTGACGTGCATATGATCCACGCCGGCCAGGCGCCACAGCTTTTGCCATGCCGTGTAAGACCAGCCCGCTTGCAAATAGCCCCAGCCGTTGCGGTGCGCATGAATCGGTAACTGCGCATGTCGGCGAAAGGCATTGAAGCCTGCCATGCCGACAGAGTTCAGGCTCAGCATTACGGCCGTGCCACCAAGCTGCTGCACCAGATCATGGCGGCGTTTCATCTCATCGAGCTCGCCAGTGAGATTAAAGGCATACATCACTTTTTTGCCAGATCGTTCAGCATGACGATTGATCGCCGCCATCGACAACGTAACGCGCTCATCAAAAGGGCAGGCCGGCCCATCTGCTTGCAGCTCATCATCCTTGATGAAATCAACCCCGGCCTCGCACAGCTGCGCCACGATATCTGCGGTGGCTTGCGCACTCAGTCCTACCGAGGGTTTGATGATGGTGCCGACCAGCGGTCCCTGCTGCACGCCACTGAGTGCGCGCGTGCCCGCGATACCAAACGCCGGGCCAGGATAGGCCTGTGCGAATGCGGGCGGCAGCGTCATATCCATCAGCCGCAGCGAGCGTACCGGTTTGAGTTCATACAGATTGCCGGCAATAGTAGCCATCAGATTCGGCAGTGATGGTCCGAGATTCTCGAGCGGCCACGAGAGCTTGAGCTCATAGCGTTTGGCTTCGCCGCCGCTTCCCTGGTTCAGCGCCGTGATTTCATATCGTGCGGCAGCGCGCGCCTTGAGCGCTTCATCTTCGCCGGGAATGGCAACGAAAGTCCCGGAGGATTGTTCGCCCGCGATCAGTGCGGCTGTTTTTTCCGGATCATCCGCTGTTTCGAGATGGTAGACGGCTTCGATGCGCATGTTCGTGCTGAGACTCATCGTTCAAAGGCCGCGCGCGCCGCTGGACAAAAATCCACCATCGACTGGCATTGCAATACCGGTGATGTAGGCCGCATCTTCGGAAGCAAGAAATTGCACCGCTGCGCCGACCTCGGATACCGTACCGTAGCGATTCATGGGAATTGCTTTCGAATATTCGGTGCGAAATTGAGCGGTATGCAGCAGCTGGGTCATCGGCGTATCTACCGGCCCTGGTGCGACCGCATTGGCGGTGATGCCATGTTCGGCGAGCTCAACGGCCATTTGTCGTGTGAGTGCAATGACGGCGCCTTTGGAGGTACCGTAGGCAGTGCGCCCCGTACCCACCGCGCGCATGCCAGCAACCGAGGCGATATTGATGATACGTCCCCATTGATGACGCATCATCAGACGAGCTGCATGCTGACTGCAGAGCAGGGTGCCGTTGACATTGATGTTCATCGTCCGCTCGAACTCTTCTAGTGGAAAGTCGATAAACGGGAAGACCTTGGCCACGCCCGCACAATTGACCAGAATGTCGCAGCGGCCATGTTCGCTTGCGATCGCATCAAAAGCGCTGGCGATGGCGCCATGATTGCCGACGTCGATCGCAATTGCGGTGACAGAGAGCTGCTGCGATTGCAGCTGTGTGACCAGAGCGGTGCTGGCCACTTCATCGCGATCGGCAACGATCACATGATGGCCGACGCGCGCTAGTCGTTCGACGACTTCGGCACCAATACCCATGGCGCCGCCAGTCACGACGGCGACCCTTGCTGTGGATATGACTTCCTGATTCACTCTTTCCCCCGATGCCGCATTGTTATTTTTATGATTGGTTTTGTGGTGTTTATTCGTGCGCGGAGAGCGCGATATCGGACGCAAAGATATCACACTGAACATGATTTCCAACCGCGGGACCTCCCGCTCGCGCTGTACCATGAGGACTGAGGAATCTGCACCATCAGTGGCGCTGTTGCAGCGCGATATTTAGTTTTGCGTATCATGCAGGCTGACCATAATGAGGAGAGCGACTATGCGCGCCATGTGCTTTTTACTGGGATTATTCGCGGCCTCGACTGCAGTTGCGGATTCTCCCAAGACCTTCCGTGATTGCCCGAGCTGTCCGGAAATGGTCGTTATCCCGGCGGGCAGCTTCCTGATGGGCACATCCGATAAAGTGAAATCGGCAGCCAACGACAGCAGTAATGACAAGGAAAAGCCCGCACGGAACTTACAGATGAAATCCTTCAGCATGGGCAAATATGAAGTGACGCAGGCAGAGTGGGTGGCGCTGATGGGCGAAAACCCCAGTGAACATGAAGGGGAAAATTTCCCCGTCGATCACGTCACATGGGAGATGGCACAGAGCTTCGTTGAAAAGCTGAGCAAACTGACCGGCAAAAAATATCGTCTGCCGAGTGAGGCGGAGTGGGAATATGCAGCACGTGCAGGCACGTCGACAGAGTTTTATGACAGTGATGACACGGCGTCGCTCGATACCTATGCCTGGTTTGGCGGGAATTCAGATAAGGAAGTCCATGCGGTTGGCGGGAAAAAGCCCAATCGCTTCGGGCTGTATGACATGTATGGCAATGTATGGGAATGGACGCAGGACTGCTGGAACCCGAACTACCAAGGCGCACCCGTGACGCAGGCGGCATGGGAAGAGGGTAATTGCGAGTCTCGGGTTAACCGTGGTGGCTCCTGGTTCAATGTAGCGCGCATGCTGAGATCAGCCTTTCGGTCGCGCTTTGCAACCACCCTCAAAAGTCCTTATTTCGGATTACGCGTGGTTCGATCTGATTGATTGCCCGTACTGGAAACCGGCGATGCATGGAAAGTTATTTTATGGATAACTTTTCATTTTTGTTTTTATATAGATTGTCCGTCTGTTGATATCATCTGGCTCATTACAAAATAAGTCCCGCGCATGCTTTTCCCCACCGTTGAGTTCGCATTATTCTTTTTGCTGGCGTTTACGCTGGCCTGGGGAACGGTACGACACCATGTGACGCACAAGCGCGTGCTGCTGGTGCTGAGCTATTTTTTCTATGGCTTTTGGGACTGGCATTTTCTGCCGCTGTTGTTCACGATATCCTTGTATGGCTGGGTTGCGGCCAAAGGCATAGAGCAGGGCAAGCACAAGCGTCGCTGGCTAATCGGTGGCATCGTCGCTTGTTTGCTGACGCTGGGCTGGTACAAATATCTGGCTTTTTTTCTTCAGAATTTTCTCAATCTCGCCAACGGCCTCGGTCTTGAACTGCAGATGTCAGTCAGCTCACCCATCCTGCCGCTGGGTATCTCGTTCATGAGTTTCCACGCGATCTCCTTGATGGTCGATGTATGGCGCGGCAAACTCGAGCGTGCGCCGTCACTTGAAGATGTACTGCTTTACGTGGCATTTTTCCCGCAACTGATCGCCGGTCCGATTTTGCGTGCTTCCACCTTCATGCCGCAGTTGCAGAAGGCGCCAGATCCTTCGCGTATTGAAACATCACGAGCCTTGTTGTTGATTGCCATTGGCCTGTTCAAGAAGGTGGTCATCGCCAATAGTCTGGCCACACTGATGGTGGACGATGTCTTTGCAAACCCGCAAAGCTTCAGTTCGAGTCAGGTACTGCTCGGTGTTTACGGCTATGCAGCGCAGATCTACTGTGATTTTTCCGGTTACACCGATATCGCGATCGGCTGCGCGCTATTGCTGGGGTATCGTTTTCCGGATAACTTCGATAATCCCTATCGCAGCGCATCGCCACAGGAATTCTGGCGGCGCTGGCACATATCGCTATCGACCTGGTTGCGTGAATATCTATTCATCCCACTCGGTGGCTCGCGTCAGGGCGAGTGGCTCAATGTGCGCAATCTGTTCATCACCATGTTACTCGGAGGGCTCTGGCACGGCGCTGCTTGGAATTTCGTGGTGTGGGGATTCTGGCATGGGATGCTGCTGGCCGTACACCGGGTCTGGGATGATTACTGGTATGCGAAGGGTAATGATGGCTGGCGTGACACAGACCAGTGGCGTTATGTATCGCGCTTTTTGCTCTTCCATGCGGTCTGTGTCGGCTGGGTTTTCTTCCGTGCCGCTGATCTTTCTCAGGCTTTCACGCTGATGCAACAACTCTTTGCCGGCAGCTGGCACTGGGATCTGGCGCCCGGAATGATGATTTGTGTGCTGATGGGCATAGGCATGCATTACTTGCCTTCGCGTGTCTTGTTGCGTGCCCAGCTCATGGGTATGCGCATGCCCGCGGTGGCATTGGGTGCCTTGTTTGCAATCTCGCTGACAGTGATTGAGATTCTTGGTCCTAGCGCTCCGGCGCCTTTCATTTATTTTCAGTTCTGATCATGTTGCGTTCTGCTCCAATCGCCAATGTCATACGCGCACTCGCATCCGCTTTGCTGGTGGCCTTGCTGCTCGAAGCCTCGGGTCTGGTTGTGTGGGCAGAACGTTTGGAAGTAGGCGCATTACGCGATGTCGCTCAGCCCGTTACGCAAACATGGCAGCGAATCGTGACGGAGTTGCACCTTGATGCGCCACGACGTCTGGCGCTAGATCTGCGTGAGCGCTGGTCAGTTGCCTTGATGCCTGTGGCGGCGGATCTGCCGACTGTCGAGAACACGCCGCCCACAACAACGCTAGTACCCCCGCCCACCGCTACGGCGGTGACAGAACCGCTTGAACCCAAACGCGAATCTCCCGCCGATTCGGATCAGAAAACTTCAGCATCAACGGATGTCGCCGAGCCGCGGGCAGTGGCACCCGTGGTTGCGCCATCGATGCAGGTGGCTCTGGTGGGCGACTCCATGATGGCGGTGGGCCTGGCACCGGTTTTACGCCGCAACATCATCCGCGAAAACGGTGCGCGTTTGGTTCGTGCTTATCGCTCCGGGACCGGGCTGGGCCGGCCCGATGTCTTCAACTGGCCGGCCCAGTATCCTCAACTGATTGGTGCTGCGCATCCCGAGTTGGTGATTTGCGCGATAGGTGCCAATGATGCGCAAAATTTTCAGGTAGACCGCACGGTGTATTCTTTTGGTACGCCTGCGTGGAAACAGATGTATGCAGAGCGAGTACGTGAGTTCGCGAAGCTGCTCACGCGTGACGGAGCGCGTGTACTGTGGATAGGCATGCCGGTCATGCGTGAGAGCGGTTTTTCGCGCCGCATGGCCTCGCTCAATTTACTGGTGAAAGAGGTATTGGCTGAATTCCCTCAAGTTACCTGGGTAGACCCCAATCCGTATATTGCCGGCAGCAGCGGCAGTTTCGAGCAGTATCGTCAGGATCAGCGTGGCAAGCTGGTGCGTTTGCGTGCCGATGATGGTATTCATTTGAGCGAGGAGGGTGCTGCTTATTTGCTGCCGGCGATTTCCAGTTGGATGCAGCGAGTGTCGTCTGGCACCTGAAGTCCAGTGTCTTTCTTTAAATATCCGAAAAATATATTCTCGGTATTTTTACGTTTCTGATCAGCGCCGAATTAGTCCACGCCTTCGACCTCTGAACCACGATCCAGTCTGTCGCACTGCACTCAGTTGCACACTTCCTCTTCGACAGCCGCTGCATATGGTTTACCAGACGGCCAGACACCGAGGAAGCGATTTTCAGGCGATTTGGGTGTGAATAACGCAGTCGGATAAGCACCACCGGCCACGTAATCGAACATCGCCATCGTAATACGCCAGTAGCCGTAAAAATCCAGTACGTTGAGTGAGCCTGAGCTCTCAAATCCGTCGCGACCTGCGATGCGCTTGGGTACGTTCGCCGTCACATCCGGAAAATCAAATCGATTGTCTGGTGCACCCGGCGAGCCATGTGCCGAACTGATTTGCTGCCCTCCATCCGAGTGTGAAGGAAGCATTAACAATGTGCGGTGCGAGCGTGGCAGATGGCACAGACGCGCTGCCC
>JBIIEY010000100.1:0-6954 GCA_044237595.1 Burkholderiaceae bacterium
TGACGCTGCTGTAGGTTCAATTGATTCATCATGGTTTCACCGTTTCTATTTTGCCCAGCCATAAAGGTTTCTGCCGATAATCCGGTCCCAGTGCAATCGCATCGCGCTGCACTGCTTCGCTCACCATACTGAAACGGTCCGGTACCAGACTGCCGCTTTTGAGCATCTCATGCAGTAGATGATAAGAGAATAAACGATGTCCTCGGCCGCGCAATGCGTTGGCAAAATCGGAAGGTCCGCCCGCCGCGAGTACTGTGAGTCGTGTGTCCGGCGGGGGTGTGACGCCATCGCGCGACACCGGGATCACAGGTGCCACATCTTTGTAAATCAGCTTGTTGCCCTCGGAGCGGCCCGAGAAACAGGTGTCCAAAACCACGACGATTTGTTGCGCATTACTGCGCAGCAGAGTCTGATAAAACTCATTGAGCCTGAAGGCAGGATCATCCAGACTGCCGTCCGAGGCATCCTGAGGTATCAGTACTGTGTGCTTGCCATCCCGGGTTGGCGCTGCGTGACCTGAGTAGTAAACAATCAGCCGGTCCTTGTTGGTCAGCCGTCCTACCATGGAGCGCAGGCGTGTCATCATGCGCACGCCCGTCGCCTCATCGTTGATCAGACTCATCATGTGTTCGGGAGGAATGCCGAACTGTCTGCGTATCAGATCAGCGAAACTTTTTGCGGAGCGATCGGCAAATGTCACACGAGGCAGTTCATCATAGTCGGCAATGCCTATCACCACTGCATAGGTATTTCCTGCGACGCGAGCGGGCGAAACTTTTGCGATCGCGTCAACCAGATCGTCCTTGAAATCGCCCTGATCCATGGTTTTCAGGCGAGCTTCGAGCTGACGGATTTCTTCGTTCAGTCGCTCTTTTTCAGCGCTGACCTGTTGACGCTGTCGGACATCATCCCGCAGCTCATCCAGGCGCTCGCGCAGCTTGCGGCTTTCGATGTCATCGGTCAGCACCAGCGATTGCGTGGATACGGTACCACTTTCGATTTTTCGCAGAGGCCGCAGGCTGGCCACCTGTCCTGCCTCCAGTTTGACCGTATCCAGTGCTGCGATTTCCACATTGTCGATAAATTGCATAGCGAGCACCTGATCACCCACCATCAGGTGCCCTGACACTGGCCGTATGAATTTATCGCTGACTGCCATGCGCAGAAAAGGACGAGCACGATTCATCAATTGCTTGAGTCGGCGGCCCTGATCCGATTCGATATCGTTCTGCGTCACCATCGTGAATGTCACGGGTGCGCGATCCGGTTGGGTTGAGCCCGCAACCGTGATGATGAAGCGTTTGAGATCGGCGTCATAGACGACGTTTTTCACCTCCGGTTCGCCGACCAGTTCGTAAAGACTTTCACTGATCGACTGCAGTACCAGCGGGCGGGGCAGCGTTTTGGGCAGGCTGTCCTGGAACTCACGCAATTTGCGGTTCAGATTTTCAATGCGACGGTCATACGCTGCTCGTTTAGCCTCTTCACTGGCCCGTGTGGCTCGCACACGTTCGTTGAACTCCGCCGTGGATTCGAATTCGTCGCGCGTGAGCGTTACTTCGGGTGGTGGTCTCGATGCTTCGATTTCGCGTCTTTCTCGGCGCAGGGCTTCGGGCAGTTCGGCGATCCGCTGCATCTGGGTTTCGCCACGCTTTTGTGCAGCGGTAGTGATATCTTTCCAGGCGACTGTGCGAGGCCGGTTGCTTGCAGCCTTGCGTCCTCGAGTGCCGATCAGATCGGCGTCAGCGACCCAGACGAGGTCAGGACTTCGGCGATATTCCGCCAACAGTCGCCAGCTTTCGGGCACGTTGAATTCCAGTGGTGTTCTGGCCAGCGGGCCAGAAACGCTCGCGTTGACAACACAGTTTTTGCAAACAATCGACAGGCGTTGCAGATTGCCTGTTTCAGCGAATCGATCGAAGAGTTCATTGCCGATATCAATCGAGCCTGAGCCTTGGGCATCGAGTTGGATTTCACGAGTGACGGTGGTTCTCAGCCCACTGATCTCGATCTGAGCACTTTTGAGCGGAAGGGTCACCCATTCACTGCGACCCGTGGCGACTGCGCGATCGCGGTCCGGTTCTTCGCTCAGAATTTGTGTGCTTGTCTCGTGACCGAAAGTGTCCTTCAAAAAATTCGCCGGTGCCAGCAAGGGATATAAGCCAATCGTAAATGTGGCTGCCAGCGTGGAGCCAATCGGATTGGCACGCTTTCCAGTCACTTCGCGGCGCTGAACAATGGGCGCCTCGAACTCCGGTGCGCTGATTTTTTCTTTCAACGCAACCGTCAGCACGCCACGCTGGTCAATGTAAGCCGATTCAAAACCCTGCGTTTTTGTGCTGGCTGCGTTCGGATTCAGATAGCGGGTTTTGCCCGTGACTTTGCTTACTTGATTGGTGTAGTCGCCGCCACAGGCAGCGAGTCCGAAAATCGTCACGAGCAGTACGCAGAATGAAGGCGCTAATCGCGGTAGTACGTTGACGGCGTTCATATGGAGAGTTCTATGGGTTCGAGCGTTACAAAACCATGCGGCCTCCTGAAGCGGGGCAGGTCATGTATAAGAAAATCATTATAAGAAATTGCAAGGATACGCTCTATCGAGATGATCGGTGATGCGTCGATTTTCTTGATCAGGGTATTTTCAAATTGAAAATGCGCGCTTGTACCGACGCCCAAATGTGGTCGGATTTGCTTTATTTTCAATCTGATAAGCATATAGTCGCGTGACTGCTGATATATTCAGTGTTTTAACCTCTTTCAGTGGCTGCGCTGCTGCACTGATTTTTTTTGGCTAACGAATGGATGATGCCCGGGTCAACCACGCCCTCGATGAACTGAAGTCAGCCAAAGAGCGGCTTGCGGGTCTGGAAAAGGATCAGGTCGCTCTGGCCGATCGACTGGCCGATGCGCGTCGTGCCCAGCGGCGCATTGGTTTTTACCTCGCGGGTTTGGTCATTTTGTTTGCGTTGGTGATGGCCGGGGCGTTCACACTGCTGCTTTGATCTCTTGGGCTGCGCAGCGGATTTGCGCGCTTCTCTGCTCAGCGCCACAGCTTGGAACTCTTGAGCAGATGATCTCGAAAGATTGTCGCAATCGGAGATAACTGCTTGCCCTTGTGGTGCACCACATGCCATTGCGACTGCAGGGGAAAACCCTTGATGTCCAATATCGCCACGCCCAGTCCCGCAGCCTGACCCTGAAGCGCGTGCTTCGAAATAACCGCTACACCCAGGCCACCTGCTACGGCTTCCCGAATCGCTTCATTGCTGCCCAGTTCCAGCTTCATTACAGGATTGAACCGCAGCCGCCGAAAATGTGCATCAGTTGCCATGCGCGTTCCGGAGCCGGGCTCGCGCAGAATAAAGCGGCTACTGGTCAATTCACGCAATTCCATCTGACCTTGATTGACGAGCCGTTTTTTGCGGGGACCGATCACGACCAGTGGATTCGGCATGAATATCTGATCTTCAAGATCAAACGCGCTGGGTGGCATGGACATGATGTAGAGATCGTCGAGGTTGTCAGCCAGCCGGCTGACGACACCATCACGATTGAGGACTTCCAGTGAAATATCGATGGCGGGATATTTTTCGCAGAAGCTGCCCAGCAGACGCGGTACGAAATACTTCGCCGTACTGACCACCGCCACTTTCAGGCGACCTCGCGTCAGGCCTTTGAGGCCATCGATTTTTTGTTCAAATGCTTCCCACTCGGCCGACATCGCGCGCGCGGTACGGGCGAGTTCTTTCCCGACCTCAGTCAAATGCACGCGTTTGCCGATTACTTCGTACAAGGGCATGCCCACCGCATTCGCGGCCTCGCGCAACTGCATTGAGGCGGTCGGTTGGGTCACGTGGGTTGCGCGCGCTGCTGCGCTGATACTGCCGGTGTCGGCCAGCGCCAGCACAAGCCGCAGCTGCCTGAACGTCATATTCATAGTATTTTATCTATGATAAATAGCGTAAAAATCGATTTTACTCGATTATTTAAAATGTCTATCATCCTCGCCTCAAGGAGGATGTATGCAAAATCTGCTCGACCCGGCAATTCTTTTTTTTGTGTTTGGTGTCATCGCTGGCTGGCTGCGCTCTGATCTGGAGATACCCGCCGCCACGGCCAAATTTCTGTCGCTCTATCTTCTGATGGCATTGGGCCTCAAGGGTGGCTTCGCTCTTGCGGCTTCAGGTCTGAACCCCTCGGTGATGATCAGTCTTTTCGCCGCGATACTGATGGCTTTCATTGTGCCGGCGCTGGGTTATCTTTTTCTGAGAAACCGAGTGGAACGATTTGACGCCGCTGCCGTCGCCGCCTCGTATGGCTCGGTCAGTGCGGTGACTTTCGTGACAGCGATGCAGTACCTTGAATCACAGCAGATGTCGCCGGGTGGGCATATGGCGGTCGCGATGGTGCTCATGGAGTCGCCCGCGATTCTGATGGCGGTACTGCTTGCCAACATGATTCGTCAAAAGCAGGCGACTGCGCAGATGGTCTCTGGCCAGGGCGCTAGCGCGGCGCTGATGGCAGAGGGTGGCAACCGTTTTTCCGCGCCCTCGATGGGTAAGGTTATCCATGAATCCTTCACCAGCGGTGCGCATTTGCTGTTGCTGGCGTCGCTGCTGATCGGCTACCTGAGTGGTGAGGCGGGCAAAGTCATGATGCAGACGTTTTCAACTGATCTCTTCAAAGGCATGCTGGCTTTCTTTCTGCTGGATATGGGTCTGATGGTCGCTCGCAGCATGCGCGATGTGCAGGGCAAGTCCCCGATTCTGATTGCTTATGCAGCGCTGGCGCCGGTGGTTCACGCAGGCATCGCGCTCTTGATCTCGATATTGCTGTCATTGCCGGTCGCTGATGCGGCACTCATCATGGTGCTCTCGGCTAGCGCTTCGTACATCGTAGTACCCGCGGTCTTGCGTTATGCGATTCCGGAGGCCAACCCCTCGCTCTATCTGGGCTTGTCGCTTGGAGTGACTTTTCCGCTGAATATTCTTTTCGGCATCCCCTTTTATACGGAGGCCGCCAGGAAGGTGCTCGGCTGAGTTCGACTTCTTTTTTTGATAAGGTGTGCCCCGGACTGCTCTGCAGGAATTTCCCAAAGCAGTTATCTTTGCAGCACTGGCTTCAAAGCGCCGGGACAATATTCGCAAAATAAAAAATGGGAGTCATCCATGTCGGAGCTTTTTCGCGCATTTAAAGCGCAGCACGCAAGACTGGCGCGGACGATAGTGTTCGCTGGCCTCTTTCTCGCGGGGGCAGTAAACGCGACCATTATGGACGGTGACAATCCTTTCGAGCTGTTTGATTCGGCGCGCAACTTCACCGTCACGTCCAAGGTGACTTGGATACCTGTGGATAATATTCAGGCGACTTGCAATCGTGAGGCCCGGATACGCGGCTATGCCTCTTACGATTATGAGGTGAAGGCCTGCTCATTTTATGAAAATGACGTCTGCATCGTGTTCACTCAAAAAAAGCTGAACATGCATACGCTGGGCCATGAGGTCCGCCATTGTTTTCAGGCGAACTGGCACGAGTAAGCGATTGGAGATCCTTGTCTCGTCATAGCGATTGTGGTGTTTGCATTCTTCGCAGAGCACCCGCAAGGCGCATAAATTTTATTTTGAACCCTCGACATCGTCTGTCGCAGCCCATATGCGCTGACTGGCTTTCAAACTCGGACTCGCTCAGCGCCCCCTGAGAATCCTGTGATCAGTTTTCTTGATTCAGCCGCTTTACCCAGTCCTCAATCGCGTCAGCGACATTTTTTGATTCACAGAACTCGGGTATTTTATCCACGGCAGGCTTGAGCAGACCGCGAATGAATTGCATGTCTTTGTCCGAGTAGCAGCTGCCGATTTGCTGATCAGTGGCGATCAGCATCGCGTCATGCTTGCGCTTGCCGTCTTTGGCTTTTGTCAGAAATTCAGCCGAGCATGTCTTCTCGTACTTTCCAGCGACCAGCGAGCCCATGTAGGTGGTGATCAGCAAAGCGCTGTCATCGTAAGTCTGGAATTTGCAGTTCGCGTAATTCGGGTTGGACGAATCGGGGGAGATTTCGAAAATATTTTGCGCACTGGCTGCGTGCATGGTGATCAGTAGCGCTACGCCGGCAATCAATCGCTTCATGGAGTCTGCCTCGGATAAGTTATTGTGTTTACAATTTGTTGATATTGCGGGGGTTGTTTTAATTTTCCGCAAAATGTCACTTTACCTTATTGGGCCGATCGTGGGTGGTACGCGAAGCCAGTTCATGGACTTGAATTGCTGAAGCCCGCCAGCATCAGACCGTACAGGTTTGCCTGACCTACCTGCCCACCTTTGAGCAGTACTTCCTTGTCTTGTATTAGCGGGTCATCAGACACCAGCTTGCAGACATGGGCATTTTGCGCAAAGTGACTGGCTTTGATTTCCAAAGCACTTGCACGTATGTCGCGCATGGTGAAGCTGGATGAGTCACCACCGGCGACCACCAGTCTTTGCAATCCGCCCTGTGCGAATGCCATACGCGCCAGTCGCGCGAACAGAGAGCCGATACGCTGCGCCATCGCCGATGCGCTCATAGCGTGAGTCGACGCTGCTGAAACCAGAGCATCATCTGGTCCCTCAGCGGTAAACACGATCACGCTGGTACCGGATTTCAATGCATCCAGCATGCGATTCTCCAGCGCGTTCAGCGCGCCAGGGTCTTCGTCCGTCAGCAGACCCAGATCCGCACGCATCGTCAGAAAGCCAGCCTGCCGTGCCCAGGCGATCTGATCTGCGGACAAGGAAGAACAACTACCGGAGAGGACCAGCAGCCGATCAACGGCATCTAGCTTGTGGGTCGGTTGGCTTGATTTCAGTCGCCCTGACTGGCGCAACCATGCACCAAGTCCGTGGGCAAATCCCTGTGCTGCCATCGCGCACACCTGACGTTCTTGCGCTACGTGCCACAAGCTGGCAGCGGCAGTCATC